>NZ_JBIUCS010000015.1:0-64968 GCF_044538485.1 Acinetobacter sp. ABJ_C5_2
ACTTTAATCTTAAGTCATTTTATGGGAATTCTTCATTTTATGAATTTTCCCACATTTCCTGCATTCTCTTACTTCATCATGTGAAATATCAAAGTCGTATTCCCATATGTGCATACAGAAAAACTGTCTAAAATTATGGAGCATAGACACCTCCTTTTAAAAAACTACCACATATGAAAGTTCTTTATAGCTACAGAATACATCTAGACTAAACTGTCTACAAAAGAGCCTTTAACCCTATCTTTTTTTGAAAAATACGAGAAAAGCTCGGGGTCAAAGAAAAGAATGTATTTTAAAATTTCTATATCTCCTTCATGAGTGAAGATAATTAAAAACTAACATTGATTTCTGTATCTGTTTTTATAGCGAACAAGCGAGTTATGTTCACAGTGAAAACTTATGTGAATAGATCCATCAACATAGATTGTTAAGATCAAAAAAACCGCCCCAGAAGGCGGTCGCTGAATTTTGACAGCGATACATAGAAGTGTGGTGGAAACACTTCTATATTCTTTAAGTTATTTTTCTTCGTTTATAATTTTCATGAACGCTTCTGATTTAAAGTAATTAATGATGAGCTCACCTTCATCATCTGTCTGGACCGCTAATGGCTGAGCCTTAGCGCTATCAAATTCACAGTTAAATTTAAAATCTGGAGGAATAAACTTTGAAATAGGAGGAAGTTGAGCCTCCCCACCTGTAGTCATTCTTTCTATAAATCCTGCTAACCATAAAATATATTCATCCTTATTCTTATGGCTAGGCATTAGGCTAATATCAATTTTAACAGTGCATTCATCTAGGGGCTTTGTCAGACATTCTTCAAAGTCAATAAAGTTATATTTCAGCTTAAATTTTGTACCTTTAATCTCTTTACGGATTACGCCTATCAAGTTATTTAAGTGTTCGGTCGGAGTATCAGAGAAAAGATCATTTTCTTTAATTTTCTTATATACCTTTTCAGCAATCATTAAATATTGTGGCATTTCCTATCTCCTTCCTTCTCCCTTCCATTTTTTGGTAGGTTGCTTACTCAGCTTTTTAAGGAAGTATGATAGAAATCATGTGTTTTAATGTAGTTGTTCGTGAACTAAATGTAAGTAATGTGAACTTGTGCATCTCTATTATTTATTAAAGCACAACTTATAAAAATAATGAGAATTACAACACTATTTTATCGATAAAACTCCTAAATTATCGAAATAATTTCTTGCAGTAAAATGCAGCTCACATAATCAAAAATTATCGATTAACAGACCTTTAAGCGAAATTTTAAAATATTATATAAAACATTGTTTTTAATAAACTTTATTTTCATTCTCTTTTAGAACACAACAAAATCATACAGTTATTGTGATTTTTGACATATAAATTGAATATAAGAATGCTCAGATAAGCCTAACTTGGATGCAAATTAAATGCTTACATGATCAATCAGCTATATCAGCAATATAGTAATATGGCCTTAAGTGCTTGGGGTTTTACTGATTTACCTTCTTATACAGATAGATACGATCCTAATGAGAAAGATATAGTGATAAAGACAAATAACTGGTTAAATGATGATGCAGCAGAAGAAAAAACGCGTCAGGGTCTTACCGCCTTTGTAGCCCTTGATGATGCATTTATGAGTATCGCCTCACGTATCTATTTAATTAGAAATGCCAAGGAAACGATAGATCTACAATATTACATTTGGACCAATGATTTTGTGGGTAACCTCATATTGCATGAACTGCTTAAGGCGGCAGATCGAGGTATTAAAGTTCGACTTTTAATTGATGATCAAAACGGCATAAAACTTGATGGCATATTAAGAAGTCTTTCACAGCATACCAATTTTGAAATTAGATTATTTAATCCCTATAAGTTTCGATATCTACGTATTTTTGACTATATTTTTCGGTTCAAAAAAGTAAATCACCGCATGCATAACAAGCTCATTATTGCAGATGCTTCGATTGCAGTAACAGGCGGTAGAAATATTAGTAGTGAATACTTTGAAGCAAGCAGTAAGTTTCAATTTACAGATATGGATATTTTGTTCTATGGGGATGCCGTAAGGCATGCCCAAGCTGTATTTGCCGATTTTTGGGAAAGTACCTTAAGTGTAAATGCAACTGACATTATTGGAACTTGTGCTGAGCATCATTTAAAAGCTTTAAGAGAGCATTATGAACAATTACACCATGAAGACCATAGCCTTACTGAAGATAAGCTTTATGATGCGCAGAGCTATTTAAAAGAGCTTTTAGAACATAACCCTATTCAGTGGTCTAAAGCACACTTTGTAGCAGACTCGCCCAAGAAGATTTTGGGTACTGCAACTGAACATGAAATGCTTTATGGGCAAGTCATGTCTATTATGGGTAAACCTAAGCAGCACTTAGAACTCGCTTCGGCTTATTTTGTACCGACACAACAAGGTACTTATTATTTAAAGCAACTACGAGTTCAAGGAATCAAAATTCGTGCTTTAACCAACTCTTTTGCTGCGAACGATGTTGCGATCGTACATGCTTTTTATAGCCAATACCGCGTAGAAATGCTTAAAAATGGCATTGAGCTTTACGAGTTTAAACCTGTGTTAGAACGGCGGCGTAGAACTTGGTACGAAATTGTAACGGGGAGCGTTATACCGGCAAAGGGTAAAAATAAATCAAGTTTGCATGCGAAATTTTTTGATGTAGATGGCAAAGTATTTATTGGTTCTTTTAACTTTGACCCCCGCTCTACTTACTTAAATACCGAAGTTGGCTTAGTGATCGAATCTAGCCAGTTACAAACCCAAATTTCGGTCATGTTAGATCGGCATTTGCCGCAAGTAGCCTATCAACTAAAACTGAATAGCCAAGGGCAAATTACTTGGCTAGATTATCAGTCCAATGGGCAAGTTATTGAATATGATAAAGACCCGGGAACTAGTCGCTTTCAAAGAACAATGATTAAAGCTGTTTCTTACCTGCCCATTGAATGGATGATGTAATTTTGAATATTACAAGAATCCAATTTCACTAAAGAATTTTTGATAGGCTTCCGCTTTCTTCTCAAGAGCTAATGGATAGGCTCTAGAAGAGGATGGTAATCGATATAAATGAATATTACGGTCTGCAAAGTAAGTTGATGTCGATGTCCCAATTAAAGGTTTTTCAGTGTTTTCAGGTAAAACCGAAATTAAAGTATCAGTGGCTTTGTCGCCTGTCGTCATAATCGTCTGACATAAAGGAATTTGCTGAAGTAAAGCAGCCAAATCTGTTGGAGTCACAATTTCCAGAAATTTATCGGAAGCATTACCCTTGAGGCGTTTAATTTGATAAGCCGTATCGAAAATGGCTATACCTGTTTCAGTTAAGAAATTTCGGATCCGTTCTTCATTAAATGTTTTCTGATTTTCACTAAAAAAATAGGTTTTATCTTGGAAGAAGATTAAGCCAAAAATTCTCCACATGTCATTTTGAAAGTTTGGATAGTAAAAGTCCATCTTCCATTTATTACGGGGCGGCGGAAAACTCCCCAGCATTAATAAACGGGCATTTTCAGGTAAAAATGGTTGTAGTGGATGGGTTTCTATCTCAATTATCATAAAAAATCATTATTTACTTCAAAATTTATAAGTAACTTAACGCATTTTTAGGTTAATCACGAGTCAAGAAATGCAAATTCTGTTAACGAAAGCGTTAAGTTATTTCATTTCCCACTTGTTGAGGAATGCTAATTTTAAAAATGCTGTGTGAATTTTGGTTGATGTAATCAACCTTCCCTTTGTGTGCAATCACCAGCGCTTGTACAACTGAAAGTCCTAAGCCAGTTCCGCCTAGCTCTTTATTTCTTGACTGCTCAAGCCGAAAAAAAGGATTAAATAATTCTTTATGGTGCTCAGCTGAAATACCTGGTCCTTCATCTTCTATTTCTAGCACCCAATCATGTTGATGATATTGGGTAGAAATTTTTAACTTGCCCGGATTTGCATATCGCGTGGCATTATCAAGTAAAGCAATTAAAATTTGTTCTATTCGTCTATGATCACATTTCACTTCTGGTGCTCGAATATTGAAAGCTACTTTAAGTTGAGCAGTTTGTAGTTTTTCTTGAAACATGTGCACGACTTTATAGGCAGTCTCATTAAAATTTATCGTTTCAATATTAAGTCTGAGCTGTTGGTTTTCAAAAAGACTTAGAGTACGTAAGTCTTCCACAAGGTTCGATAATCCTTCAACTTGACTCAGTAAATTTTTAAATAAAGCCGGCTCGGGTTTAAAGACACCATCAATAATACCTTGTAGCCGTCCTTGTAAAATTGTAACAGGTGTTCTTAGCTCATGGGCAATGGCAGCATTCCAGACATGAGCGTTTTGTACAGAAGTTTCAAGCTTTTGAGCCATATCATTAAAATTATGCATCAGTTCAGCAATTTCGGAAGTATGATGCATAGGGCTGTCCACACGTGCAGATAAATCACCCTGACTAATTTTTTTTGCTGCATCTGCTAATAGATTAATCGGCACAATAAAACGTTGAGCAAGCTTGATACCCAAAATAATTGAAAATGCCGTACCAAACAAAAGCACGGCGAATAACCATACGCCGTCTAAATAGTGGAAAAACTCATCGCTTTCTTTTAATTTTTCAAGAGAAATAAGACCAACTTCGATCGCAACATAATAAGTACCATAACCTAATATGAGCGAACTCAACGTAACAATTAGACTGGTAAAGCTAAGTGCAATAATCAGTTGTTTACTAATGCCGGTTTTATTTTTCATGCGGATTATCCAAACGGTAGCCTACTCCACGAACATTAATTAGCATGTTCTCTAAACCTAGCTCTTCCATTTTCTTTCGTAGCTTACTGACATGGCTATCAACAGTACGCTCAAGCGCATCACGATCTGGTAAGCAATGATTCATCAATTCAGAACGGGTAAAAACTTTATGTGGATGAGGTAGCATTAATAGCAAAATTTTGTATTCAGTCAGGGTCAAATTAAGCGCTTGTTGCTTGGTACCTAAATATATATAGGCAGTATGAATTTCGGTATTAACCTCAATACTTTTATAAATCAGATTTCGGTTAGACATTTGCTGATTTTGTTGGGTGCGCCGTAATACTGCTTGTACGCGTGCAACCACTTCATTGGGATTAAATGGTTTTACAACAAAGTCATCTGCCCCAATTCTAAGAGCCATGACTTTATCAATTTCTTGATCTAAAGCAGTTAGCATAATCACAGGTGTAGCTGCTTTTTGCCGAATTTTATTTAGAACTTCCCATCCACTTAATTCGGGCATTTTTATATCGAGTATGACCAAATCAATAGGCTGAGTTGCATGTATTTCAATGGCCTGTTTACCATTCATGGCACGTACGACACGCATGCCTTCGCGTTTTAAATAATGCTCAATAATATCGCCAATATCATAGTCATCTTCTACCACAAGAATAAGCTTATCCTGACAATTAAACGTAAAGGTTGACTCGAACATAGCAATAAAACGCAAGAAAATTTGATTTATGATACGCGCATTTTTCCGTAAATCTCCACACTTTTTCCACATATTAGTGATTTTAGTTACACACACATCAAAAATAATGCCAGCATCTAGAAGTCCATTAGGTGTTACAAAAGTGCAGAAGCATTTTTTAGTTCCATTCATATTCTCAATTAGTCTTGTTTTGCATGGTTGTGGTAAAGAACAAGCGACAGATCAAGCTCAAGCACCAGAAGCTAAAGTCACTGTTTTAGCAATTCAACCGCAGTCTGTGAACTTTAGTGAAAACCTACCTGCACGAGTTCAGGCTTTCCGTACAGCCGAAATTCGTCCTCAGGTAGGCGGTATTGTTGAAAAAGTTCTGTTCACCCAAGGTAGTGAAGTCAAGGCTGGACAACCTTTATATAAAATAAACTCGGAAATTTTTGAAGCTGATGTAAATAGTAATCGAGCTGGCCTAAATAAAGCAGAAGCAGAAGTTAATCGTTTAAAAGTACAACTTGAACGCTATCAACAACTCTTACCAAGCAACGCAATTAGTAAGCAAGAAGTAAGTAATGCCGAGTCGCAATATCGACAAGCGATTGCAGATGTTGCCCAAATGAAAGCTTTGCTGGCTCGTCAAAATCTTAATTTACAGTACGCCACAGTGCGAGCGCCAATTTCAGGCCGTATTGGTAAATCGTTTGTGACCGAAGGTGCTCTAGTCAGCCAAGCTGATAGCAATACAATGGCTACCATTCAACAAATTGACCGTGTTTATGTCGATGTAAAACAATCTATTGGTGAATATGAGCGCTTAAAGGCAGCCTTACAAAGCGGAGAATTATCTGCCAACAATCAAAAAGGTGTGCAAATTTTGAATAGTTTGGGACAACCTTATAACGTATCGGCAAAAATGCTTTTTGAAGATATTAATGTTGACCCTGAAACGGGTGATGTCACCATCCGTATTGAAGTGACCAATCCTGAAAGAAAATTACTACCGGGCATGTATGTTCGCGTCAATATTGAACGCGCTTCTGTTCCACAAGCTTTACTTGTTCCGGAACAAGCTATTCAGCGCAATATGAACGGCGACCCACAAGTTTATATTGTAAATACCAAAGGTGGTGCAGATATACGCCCTGTAGAGCTAGGCCAACAATATCAACAATTTTATCTCATCAATAAGGGATTGAAAGCTGGAGATAAAGTTGTCGTTGAAGGGATTGAGCGTATTCAGCCTAACCAAAAGCTAGCGATTTCAGCATGGAAAGTCGCCTCGGCAGAAAACACGGTGAAGCAAGGAGATGCTAAATGATGTCTCAATTCTTTATTCGCCGGCCTGTTTTTGCATGGGTAATTGCGATTTTTATTATTTTATTTGGTGTACTGAGTATTCCAAAGTTGCCTATTGCACGCTTTCCAAGTGTTGCACCTCCTCAGGTGAACATTACGGCAAGCTATCCTGGCGCTACTCCCAAAACGATTAATGATAGCGTGATTACGCTCATTGAACGGGAAATGTCTGGAGTAAAAAATTTACTCTACTATAGTGCGACAACTGATTCGTCAGGAACTGCTGAAATTACTGCGACATTTAAGCCCGGTACTGATGTCGATATGGCTCAGATTGACGTACAAAATAAGATTAAAGCGGTTGAAGCCCGCTTACCGCAAGTTGTTCGTCAACAAGGTTTAGCAGTCGAAGCATCATCCTCGGGCTTTTTAATGCTGGTCGGTTTAAACTCACCTAACCATCGTTATTCAGAAGTCGATTTAAGTGATTACTTAGTTCGTAATGTGGTCGAAGAACTGAAACGTGTTGAGGGTGTCGGAAAAATTCAGTCTTTTGGTGCTGAAAAAGCAATGCGGATTTGGGTTGACCCCAATAAATTGATTTCTTATGGTCTATCGATTAGTGATGTAAACAATGCGATTCGCAGCAATAACATTGATATTGCACCAGGTCGGCTTGGTGACCGCCCTTTAGTTAGCGGGCAGCTAATTACAGTACCTTTATCTGCTCAAGGGCAACTCGAAACAGTTGAGCAGTTTAAGAATATTAGCTTAAAGAGCAATATTAGCGGTGCTCATATTAAGTTATCGGATGTAGCCGGTGTAGAAATGGGTGCGCAATCGTATAGCTTTGCAATTTTAGAAAATGGTAAACCTGCAACGGCTGCGGCAATTCAGCTCAGTCCTGGTGCAAATGCAGTAAAAACAGCCGATGCGGTAAAGCAGAAACTCGATGAATTAAAAGTAAACTTACCCGAAGGAATGCAATTCAGTATTCCTTATGACACTGCACCTTTCGTTAAAATCTCGATAGAAAAAGTAGTGCATACCTTACTTGAAGCCATGGTGCTGGTTTTTATTGTGATGTATGTATTTCTTCATAATGTTCGCTATACCTTAATTCCTGCGATCGTGGCACCAATTGCCCTGCTCGGCACCTTTACCATCATGCTTTTGACAGGTTACTCAATTAATGTGTTGACCATGTTCGGTATGGTGCTTGCCATCGGGATTATTGTCGATGATGCGATTGTGGTGGTCGAGAATGTTGAACGGATTATGGCAACTGAAGGCTTATCGCCTAAAGAAGCGACCTCTAAAGCCATGACAGAGATTACCAGCCCAATTATTGGTATTACCTTGGTGTTAGCGGCTGTATTTTTACCAATGGCTTTGGCAAGTGGTTCAGTTGGTATTATCTATCGCCAATTTACGATTACCATGTCGGTTTCAATTTTATTCTCGGCATTTTTAGCTTTAACCTTAACCCCCGCACTTTGTGCAACCTTGCTCAAACCAATTGATGCCCACCATCAAAAGAAAGGATTTTATGCATGGTTTGATCGAAGCTTTGATAAGGTCACAAAAAAGTATGAAGTTATTCTTTTAAAAGTTGTTAAACATACGATTCCTACATTCATCATTTTTGTGGGGATTACAGGCCTAACTTTTGCAGGTATTAAATATTGGCCAACTGCCTTTATGCCTGAAGAAGATCAAGGCTGGTTTTTAACTTCGTTCCAATTACCTTCTGATGCAACTGCAGAACGGACTCAAAAAATTGTCAAAGAGTTTGAAGGTCATCTAAATGAACAATCAGATGTAAAAAGCAATATTTCAATTATGGGTTGGGGATTTAGTGGCGCTGGCCAAAACGTTGCGCTCGCTTTTACAACCTTAAAAGATTTTGGTGAACGTGATAAATCTACAACTGACTATACCAACTTTGTTAATGCAGAAATGGCGAAAAGTAAGGAAGGTACAACGATGTCTGTACTTCCTCCAGCCATTGATGAGTTAGGTACCTCTTCAGGCTTTAGCTTGCGTTTACAAGATAAGGCCAATTTAGGAATGCCGGCTTTAATTTCGGCGCAAAATAAACTCATGGAAATGGCCGCTCAAAACAAAAAGTTTTATATGGTTTATCCAGAAGGCTTGCCACAAGGTGACAATATTAGTTTGAAAATAGACCGTGAGAAGTTAAATACCTTAGGTGTTAGCTTTGCTTCTGTTTCAGATATTATTTCGACTTCTATGGGGTCAATGTATATCAATGACTTCCCAAATCAAGGTCGTATGCAGCAGGTCATTGTTCAAGCTAATGCACAATCGCGCATGCATTTAAAAGATATTTTGAACTTGAAGGTTGCAGGCGCAAATGGACAACTGGTGTCTTTATCTGAGGTGGTCACTCCACAGTGGAACAAGTTGCCGCAGCAATATAATCGATATAATGGCCGTCCTTCATTAAGTATTGCTGGGGTTCCTAATATTGGAGTTTCTTCAGGCGATGCAATGCGAGAAATGGAAAAATTGATTGCCAAACTTCCTCAAGGAATTGGCTATGAATGGACAGGTATTTCTTTGCAAGAAAAACAGTCTGAATCGCAAATGGCATTTCTAATTGCTTTATCGATGTTGGTCGTATTCTTAGTGTTAGCTGCACTTTATGAAAGTTGGTCAATTCCCCTGTCAGTTATGTTGGTTGTTCCTTTAGGTATTTTTGGGGCTATTTTGGCTATTATGTTAAGAGGAATGCCAAATGATATTTTCTTCAAAATTGGTCTGATTACTATTATTGGTTTATCTGCCAAAAACGCGATCTTAATTGTTGAGTTTGCAAAAATGCTTAAAGAAGAAGGTATGAGCTTAATTGAAGCAGCGGTTGCGGCAGCGAAGCTACGTTTACGTCCAATTTTAATGACTTCCCTTGCCTTTACTTGTGGTGTGATTCCGTTGGTAATTGCAAGTGGTGCGAGTTCAGAAACTCAGCATGCTCTAGGGACTGGTGTATTTGGAGGTATGATCTCTGCGACTATTCTGGCTATATTTTTCGTACCGGTCTTCTTTATTTTTGTGTTGGGAGCCGCAGAGAAACTATTTTTAAAGAAGAAAACTAATCCATAAAACTGATTGAGGCGAAACAGTTAAGTGTTTCGCCTCAATTATTTCTTTTATATTCATGCTAAAACCAAATTGTTTAAGAGTTTAAGACCTTAAAAACTTTACCTGTTCTTGGATGAGCAAAAGTATTGTCTTGATCTAAATTGATGACTTTGTCTGAAATCACAATCTTGGAAAGCGGTAACCAGTTTTGTTCTATTGCAGTTGAAGCCAAACTTTTTTCAAGTGCATTTTCAAAAATTTGCTCGACCACAATTTCCATACCACACATACTTTTTGCATTAACTTCTTTTAAAATATGACGTTTAGACATTTTAGTCTCCATTTTTTATTCTTAACGTTAAAAATAATAAAGGGTGTTTTGCTACAACATGTAAAATTTAGCATTTGAAGTTTTTTTTTGTTTTAAACATATTTATTTAATAATTAAATGAATAGTGAAATAATTATTTAAAATAGGAGTTATTATTAAACTAGCTTATAAAAAGCTTCCTTATTTTAAGTAAATTTAATTTATAAGAGCATATTTAAAGGGTCCACGTATGAACCCCTTTATTTAACTTTAAACCTGTACAGCATTGTCGAGTGAATTATCATCTTTGTTTTTATTATTATCCTTACTAGTCAATGAGTCAGCATCGTTATCGGTACTAAAGCTCTTACTGTTTTTTTGCTTCTTCTTGTACACGCACATGCCAATAGCAATACCTGTTCCTAGTACTAAAATTGATTTTAACATTTTGCACCTCTTCAGTTGACGGAGAAACTTTTGAGAAATCAACTTAAATTAATAGCACATTCTTTGTTATTTAAGGGCTTTGATTTGAACCGCTTTTGTAAGGTATTTAATTTTTATGTTAATTGAAGAGTGTAATAGTTTCAAAAATAAATTTTAATACAAAGCAAAAAGCCTATTCTAAAAATAGAATAGGCTTTCTACTGTATTTCAGGATTAAGCAGTATTATTAATTGCTTTAAGCAATCTTATTTATCTTTAAATACAATTCCAATGTATTTAATGCTGAACTTTTAGTCAAGATGGGAAAGGGATCATTTGCAATTAATTGGTCATTCTTGTGATGAGATTCACATTTTATAATTGAGCAATAAAAAACGCCCATTTCTACTTCTCATAAAGAAATGGGCGCACGTGAAAACCACTAAAGACCTGAAATACCAAATGTTCTTACATTTAGTAATATCGATTCTAATTAATTTACCGAATGGTTGACAATTAAACCATTTGTACTTTTTTTAGTCATTTCGGCCAATAAAAAATGCAAAATAATTCGCTATTTTCAATATGTTTAGCAATAAATTATTTACTTAGAATGCGATTTAGTACGGTTAACCAGTTAGAAAAACAAATTTTTTCTATAGTCTCATTTGAATAATGCCTTTTTTGCATTGCTTCAATGAGTAGTTGTAGCCCCCTCACATCTTCAATTTCATGGCTAATGAGTGCTCCATCAAAGTCGGAACCAAAACCGACATGATCTTCCCCCATTTGATCTATTAAATATTCAAGATGCTCTAAAAGTACATCAATGGATGTGTTGGCATCACGTTGCCCGTCTTTACGTAAAAAAGCCACATCAAAATTTACCCCAACTATGCCTTTAGAGTCTCTGATCGCTTTGAGTTGGTCATTTGTTAGGTTTCTGGCTTGTGGACATAAAGCATGCACATTCGAATGAGTCGCGACAATTGGCTGCTGAAGAATGTTAGCTGTATCCCAAAAAGCTTTTTCATTCATATGGGAAACATCAATCACCATTTTTTTATCAGCACAGCGTTTTATAAATGCTTTACCATCGTGTGTAAGGCCAGCTCCCGTGTCGGGTGAATGGGGAAACTTAGCATTTAAACCATGTCCAAAACGACTGGATCTATTCCAAAGCGGTCCAATGCTACGAAGCCCTGCATCATAAAATACATCGAGTAAATCTGGATTGTGCTGTAATGCTTCGGCGCCTTCCATATGCAATACAATGGCTAACTTTTGTTTTGCTAAACAGTTCTGAATATCCTGAACAGTTGTGCAAATTTGAATATCGTTAGAATATTCGGCCAGTTGTTTTGCTAAATCGAGTTGTTCCAGACAAATTTGTTCAATTTGCTGTTGTGTGAAGTCAGATGAAGTTTGGTCAAAAAGTTTATAAGGGTGATGCTGCTGAACATAGGCAAAAGGTGGCAAGAAAATAGCAAACATACCGCCAACAAAGCCTGCTTCTTGACAGCGTTTTAAATCGAGATGTCCCGCTAAACGGTCATGAATAAAAGCTTGAGCAGGATTGCGATGATTGCTTAACCACAGGCGCGTTAGTGCATCGTTATGACCATCAAAAACAGGAACTGAGCCATGATTCATATTTACGTTCTCACCGCTATTCATCTGCAATATTTTGAACAGGAATGTTTTGCTGAACCGTAAATTGCTTTGAATTTTTAGTGTTACGGAACACCAGTTTTTCTAGAGAGGAATCAAGTTCACTCTCGGCACGTGCCTGTTCAATCAGCTGATGATATGGCGATTTACCACAGACAGGGTCTGCATTGCTTGCATCGCCTGTTAACATATAAGCTTGGCAACGACAGCCGCCAAAGTCGCGGTCTTTATCTGGACAATTACGACACCCTTCTGGCATCCATGCATCGCCACGGAAGTGATTAAAACCGGTAGACTCATACCAAATTTTTGATAGGCTTTGTTCACGAACATTTGGGAAAGAAATAGGCAACTGTCTAGCGGCGTGACAAGGTAAAGCCAGACCATCTGGCGCTACCGTAAAGAAAATTTTACCCCAGCCATTCATACAAGCTTTTGGTCTTTCTTCGTAATAGTCAGGCACTACAAAAATAAGTTTGCAAGGATGATTTTGCGCTTTTAACTTGTCGCGATATTCATTGGTAATACGTTCGGCACGTATGAGTTGTTCTTGAGTTGGTAATAAACCCTGACGGTTTAAAAATGCCCAGCCATAAAACTGACAAATTGCTAACTCGACTGTATCGGCATTAAGTTCTAGACAAAGCTCGATAATTTTATCAATTTGATCAATGTTATGCCGATGAATCACAAAATTAAGAACCATCGGATAGTCATATTTCTTAACAAGTCGGCACATTTCATACTTTTGTTCAAAAGCATGTTTCGACCCTGCCAAAGCGTCATTAACAACTGGGTCACTTGCCTGAAAGCTAATTTGAATATGGTCTAGGCCAGCTTGTTTTAAATGGGAAATACGCTGTTCGGTAAGTCCCATACCAGAGGTAATTAGGTTGGTGTAGAACCCAAGTTGGTGCGCATGTGCCACAAGCTGTTCTAGATCTTGACGTACTAAAGGTTCACCACCCGAAAAACCGAGTTGTACAGCCCCCATTTGACGTGCTTGATCAAAAACATCAAACCACTCTTGAGTGTTCAATTCATTTTTGTGCTGTGCGTAGTCTAAAGGGTTTGAACAATATGGACATTGTAGCGGACAACGATACGTTAGCTCCGCTAGTAGCCATAGGGGTAAACCAACACCATTGGTCATATAAAATCAATCCAGTGCTGTTGCTGGGCAACTAACATGTAATCAATAACATCGTTGTCAATTTCGGCTATATTGCCAAATTGTTGCTTGAGTTGGGCAATAATGGCAGAAACGTTATTTTTTCCATCAATATACTGTCCAATGGCCCCTGCACTTTCATTTAACTTGATCATGCCTTCAGGATATAAAATCACAAAGCCATTTTGAGCGGGTTCAAATTGAAAGCGGTAACCTTGTCGCCATGTCGGCACAAGATTTACATCAAATTGCTCTTTATTCATTTAAATAGTCCTTTGTGCCATACCCGTTCTTTGGTCACACTGTGATATGGTGCTTCGTTGTGTACGTATGCCAGTGTTAAGGCATCTAAAATGCTCCATAAAATATCCAGTTTAAACTGCAATATTTCCAGCATTCTTTGTTGTTGCTCATGAGTGGTAAATGAATCCAGCGTAATTGTTAAACCGTGTTCAACATCACGGCGTGCTTGACTTAAACGAGAGCGGAAATATTCATAGCCCTTGTCATCAATCCAAGGGTAATGCTGTGGCCATGACTCAAGACGAGACTGATGAATTTGAGGCGCAAATAATTCGGTTAAAGAGCTGCTTGCTGCCTCACGCCATGATGCACGGCGTGCGAAATTTACATAGGCATCTACGGCAAAGCGTACACCCGGTAAAACCAATTCTTCGGAAATAACTTGTTCACGGCTCAAACCAACAGCTTCTGCTAAACATAGCCAAGCCTCTCGGCCACCACCGTCAGGATATTCGCCATCCTGATCAATCATGCGTTGAATCCATTCCTGTCGCACACGTTGATCAGGACAATTTGCCATGATCGCAGCATCTTTGAGCGGAATATTGATTTGATAGTAGTAGCGGTTTGCAACCCAAGCCTGAATTTGTTGTTGAGTGGCTTTTCCTTCATACATCATCACATGAAATGGGTGATAGATATGATAATACTGACCTTTATCAATAATGGCCTGTTTAAATTGTTCAGTCGTTAAAGCTTCAGGTGTTTGTGTCATAGCGCACCTTAGAGTTCGATCTGCATGCCATCATAGGCAACCTCTACACCATTTGCCTTTAGTTCGGCAAACTGAGCGGAGTCTTCATTTAAAATCGGATTGGTATTGTTAATATGAATTAGTACTTTTTTCGGTGTATTGAGTTGGTTCAAATAAGACAGTGAACCACCTTCACCACTAATATATAAATGCCCCATTTCACGGCCAGTTTTTTTACCTACACCCGTTTGTTGCATTTCATCATCGGTCCAAAGTGTACCGTCAATCATGACACAATCAGAACTTTGCATAATCTGCATGATTTGATCGTCAATCTTTCCAAGCCCTGGCGCATAAAACAACTGTTTTTGTGTTTTGTGATCTTTGATGATTAAGGCAATATTGTCGCCCTCATGCGGGTCATGGCGATGTGGCGAGTATGGTGGTGCAGCGCTTTGAATAATTAAAGGTAAAAATTCTAAATTTTCAAAACCATCAATTTTAAAAGCTTGTTTAGGATCAATTTCATTATATTGAAGACCGCCATTCCAGTGCTTCAACATATTAAAGACTGGAAAACCTGTGGTCAGGTCTTGATAGACCATTTCTGTACACCACACATTCAATGGACAGCCTTCACGTAAAGTTAACAGTCCAGTAGTATGGTCAAGCTGGCTATCCATTAAAATAACATTAGTAATGCCAGTGTCACGTAATTTACGCGCAGGTTGAGCTGCTTTAAAGTCAAATAATTGTTGGCGGATATCTGGTGATGCGTTTAATAAAATCCAGTCTATGCCGTTTTCTGAGATCGCAATTGAAGATTGAGTACGTACTTTGGCATTAATCGTACCTGTACGCACACCATGACAATTAGGACAATTACAGTTCCACTGAGGGAAGCCGCCTCCAGCCGCTGAACCTAAAATATAAATATACATAAAATTAATATCTTATTAGAAAGACATAAGCCCTAGAACAAAACTAGGGCTTATGACAGATTTGAATAGAAATAATTAACGTGCTTCAAAGTACATTGTTACTTCAAAACCAATACGTAAATCAGTGAAAGCTGGTTTTGTCCATTGCATAAATTTTTCTCCAGTTAGGATTAATCTTGTGAAATGAATCACTTGATCAAATCTTATAAAGCAATTAAAAATTTATTCTAATTAAAAATGTCACGTTTGTAGATAAGCTTGGCACAAGATATTGTTCGATAATTGTGTTTTTTGTCCAAATTTTAATAACTCCTTATCAATCAAAGGCGATTAAAAGGCCATAGCAGATGTATATTCTGCTATGACGGATGTTTTACACGGCTGAGTTCATTAAGTATTGCTGCGCAATATAAAGCTCTTGCCCCTCTTTAGGCTGACATTGCATCCAAGTTCCATCTGCTTGTAGTTCCCACGCTTGACGATTATCTTTTAGATAATTGTTTAGCCCATCTTCAATCACTTGTTTCTTTAATTTTTTACTTTCGATTGGGAAGCAGGTTTCGATACGCGAGAACAAATTACGTTCCATCCAGTCTGCACTGGCGCAAAACACTTTTGTATCACCATCATTATAAAAATAGTAAACCCGAGTATGTTCTAAATAGCGTCCAACAATTGAACGTACTCGAATATTATCGGACAACCCTGCAACTTGTGGTCTTAAACAGCAAATTGAACGAATAATTAAATCAATTTGTACACCCGCTTGGGAAGCTTTATAAAGCGCGCTAATGAGCTGCGGTTCAGTGAGTGCATTCACTTTAATGATGATATGTGCCTTCTTGCCAGCAAGACGATTTTTAATTTCCTGCTCAATAAGCTCTAGCAACTGAGAGTGCAAGGTAAACGGTGCATGAAAAAGTTTTTTAAGCTTCGCCATTTTGCCCATACCAGTCAGTTCTTGAAAAATCTTATGCACGTCTTCACAAATTTCAGCATCACTGGTAAGCAGGCCAAAATCGGTATAAATTTTGGCATTCACCGCATGATAGTTGCCTGTACCCAAGTGAACATATCTTTTCATTTTGTCTTGTTCACGGCGAACGACCAAAATCATTTTAGCGTGAGTTTTATAGCCAACAATGCCATACACCACAACCGCGCCCGCTTCTTGCAACACGTTGGCTACTTCAATATTGGATTCTTCGTCAAAACGTGCCCGTAACTCAATGACCGCAGTAACTTCTTTTCCATTACGCGCAGCTTCTGCCAAAAGTTGAACGATTTCTGAGTTGGCTCCACTACGGTATAAGGTTTGTTTAATCGCCAAGACATTTGGGTCTTGTGCAGCCTCACGAAGGAACTTGATAACAGGTGCAAAAGAATCAAATGGATGATGAAGTAAAACATCCCCTGCTTTTAACACATCAAAAATTGGCTTTTTACTGTAGAGGAGTTTTGGTAAAACTTGTTGATACGGTTTATAGCGTAAATCTGGCAAATCAAAGTTTGAGATAAAGCGGGCTAAGTTGACAGGACCATCGACGTAATAAAGATGTTCAGCATCTAAATCAAATTGTTCTAATAAATAGTTAGCAATTTCTTCAGGACATTTTTTTGCTACTTCTAAACGAACTGCTTGACCAAAACGGCGTGAAGACAATTCACCCTTTAAAGCAGCTGCCAAGTCTTCTACATCTTCAGAAACTGTTAAATCGGCATTTCGGGTTACACGAAATTGATGACAACCTGTCGCTTTCATGCCGGGGAATAAATCCGAGATGTGCTGATGAATAATAGCCGAGAGCAAAATGTAATGTTCTGCACCACCAGAAATATGTTCTGGAATTTTAACCAGTCTTGGTAAAGAGCGCGGTGCCGGCACAATAGCTAAATCAATTTGACGTCCGAAAGCGTCTTTACCTTCTAAAGTCACAATAAAATTGAGGCTTTTATTGACGAGTCTTGGAAATGGATGTGCAGGGTCTAAACTAATTGGTGTGACTACAGGTTGTACTTCTTTAAAAAAGTATTCTTTAATCCAGTCTTTATGCTTTTCTAATATATCGCCGTGCTGAATAAAGTGAACGCCATAGCCTTGTAGCTGTGGCAACAAGGTATAATTTAAAATGTTATATTGCTCTTCAACGGCTTCATGAGCATTTTTCGAAATTTGCTTTAATACTTCTGCTAATGGCAAACCCTCTGGCCCAGTTGCTTGACTCATTAGGCTAATTTTCTGGATTAAACTCGCCACACGGATTTCAAAAAACTCATCCAGATTACGCGAAAAAATAATTAAAAAATTTAAACGTTCAAGTAATGGGTGTTCAATATCTTTGGCCTGAGCAAGCACTCGCTTATGAAACTCTAATAAAGAGAGTTCTCTATTAATATATGTCTCTAAATTATGCTGGTTTGAGCTAGATAAAGTTGGTAATGATGTCATTCTTGACTCTTATAATTGATAAAAAGTGAACATGAATAAAAAAGATTAATTTAATAATGTATAACCGATTTTATTCACCGGACATTTTGTAACTGTTTTATTGCAAATTCATGAATTTTTTATGAAAACCTTAAAAATTACGATCTATTTTAGCGCCTTATCTATTTCCTTTTGATCATGCTTATCTACCATCATCTTAGCATTATTTTTTTAAAGATCATCTGATTTTGATTAAGATTTAGTTTTCATCAAATATTCACACAGTATGCGTATTTTTTATGCATCTTAATTCACCAATTGATAAAAAATGACGACTTTAAATATATTATTTAAGACAACATCTTTATGTCTGGCGATGGCTTTATTAGCCGGTTGTAATGATAACAATGACAGTGATTCAAATACATCTACGCCACGAAGTAATCAGACTGTCGATATTTTAGCTTTTAATGACTTTCATGGAAATTTAGAACCGCCTAAACGCTACGTTGATGCAGCTAACCCAAATGATGCATCTCAGACAGTACGTATTCCAGTTGGGGGTGTGAGTTACTTTGCAGACGCAATTAAGAAACTTAGAGCTCAAAATCCCAATAATGCTGTTGTTTCAGCAGGTGACTTAATTAGCGCTTCTCCACTCACTTCTTCACTATTTTTAGATGAACCTACCATTGATGTCATGAATGATATTCAAATTGACTTTAATGCTGTGGGTAACCATGAGTTTGACCGCGGTACAGATGAGTTACGCCGTTTGCAAAATGGTGGCTGTCAACAATATACAAGCACAGCACCCTGCCAAATTAATAAAAACTTTAGTGGTGCAAAATTTAATTTCCTTGCCGCTAACGTCGCAATGAAAAACGATGCAAGTAAAACGATTTTTCCAGCGTATAAAGTCAAAACTTATGGCGGAATTCCGGTTGCATTTATTGGTTTAACGCTTAAAGCAACTCCAAGTATTGTGTCTGCGGCTGGTATTAAAGACGTTGAATTTCGTGATGAAGCAGATACGGTAAATGCCCTAATTCCTGAACTACAAAAACAAGGAGTTCAGGCTTTTGTGGTGGTTGTCCATGAAGGTGCAGCACCAAGTACTAAGCTTAATCAAAAAACATGTGATGGTTTAAGTGGGCCTATTTTAGGTATTTTAGATCGCTTAAATCCGGCAGTTGATATTGTTGTTTCAGGTCACACGCATCAATCTTATATTTGTGACTATGCAACTAAAAATCCGGCTAAACCATTCTTACTGACTTCCGCTGGTCAATATGGCACACTGATTACCGATATTAAGATTGAGCTAGATGGTAAAACCGGTGACATCATTAAAAAAGATGCTAAACAAGTTCCGGTTCAAAGTGAGGCTTATACTTCAGGTACCACCACTGTAAACCTTACAGATCTTTATCAAAAATTTAGTAAGACACCAAGTATCGAAGCGATTTTAGACAAATACCGTCAAGCAGTAACTACTATTTCTGGGCGTGTGGTTGGAACGTCTACTGCCGTTGTGAGCCGTACTCAAGTCGAAAGTGGTGAAAGCCCGCTAGGCGATATGATTGCTGATGCACAGCAAGCCTCTGCTCTTAAAGCAAGCGATCAGGGTTCGGACTTTACACTCATGAACCCAGGTGGTGTACGTGCCGACCT
This sequence comes from Acinetobacter sp. ABJ_C5_2, assembly GCF_044538485.1. Lineage (NCBI taxonomy): Bacteria > Pseudomonadati > Pseudomonadota > Gammaproteobacteria > Moraxellales > Moraxellaceae > Acinetobacter > Acinetobacter sp. ABJ_C5_2. Next base: position 19,495 of record NZ_JBIUCS010000015.1, read on the forward strand.
ACTGATTAACAGCAGTAATCAAATTACCTTTGGTGATATTTTTGCGGTTCAACCTTTTGGTAATTCGATTGTGACGCTGAGCTTAACCGGTAAACAAATTCGAGATGTGCTTGAGCAGCAATGGACTGGTGGAAATGCAAGCTCACCTAAAATTTTACAACCATCTAAAGAGTTAAGTTATCAATATTCAGCAAATACAACTGTTTCACCGAGAGCAAGCAATATTATGATTGCTGGTTCCCCATTGGTTGACACCAAGGTATACCGTGTAACAGTCAATAGCTTCTTGGCAGATGGTGGTGACAACTTTACGGTGTTAAAGGATGGTCAGAACCGTGTTGGTGGTGGTCAAGATATTGATGCCTTTGAGAGCTATGTTGCTAAAAATTCACCGTTAATTATTCCGGCTACGACCCGAATTAAAGTCATCAAGTAATTGATTGAGTGACGTATAAAGGACAGTAGAAGCTGTCCTTTATTTTTTTATATGAAAATTTAGAAGGGATTCTTTATTCAGTATAGAGATTAAGTTCTACACTGCTGATGTCTGCTCCAGTATTTGCAAAAATAATATCCATAACTTCGTGCAATAGTTCCTTCACTTTTTCATGTTCAAAGCTTGAAGTTTCGGCTGTTTTTAAGCAAATCAGATTACAACTCATTTTGTCTTTTCTGAGTTTATAAATACTTTTACTTTTTCCCAAAAACACTCTTTTGACGAGTTTACGATTTTCAAATTCAGATAAAATTCGGTAAATAGTTCCTAGCGTAATTTTATATTCATTTTTAAGTTGTGCATAAATACTATCGGCACTTAAGCCGTGAGGGTTCTGATTTAAAATTTCAAAAACCTGTATTCTCGATTTTTTTATCGGTAGTCCATTTAATAATGATTTTGATATTGTCGTCATGTTAATTAACCTTAAAGTTTAGAAATATAGAAAGTTTTAAAAATTATTTTGTCTATATTTACCTGAAAATTATGGATATTTACTCACTAAAAAGCTCAAAGCCTATTCCCCTATGAATAAGCTTTGAGTCTAGATTTAACTTAGAAACTATAAGTCGCTTTCACAAAGTAATTGCGGCCATAAAGTTTGGTATTAAAAGTTTTGTTTTTATCTTCCAAGTCAACATCGGTCAGGTTTTTTACACCGTAGTCCAGTGTTAAACGTGGCGTAATAGGAGATGTAAACGTGACGTCATAGGTCGTATAAGCTGGTAATTCTTTAGTCGCTGAGTACATTTGTTTGCCGACATAACTCACGCCTGCATTTACACGGAAGTCTTGAACTGGTGCCCAAGAAATAGAGCCATTGGCAAGCCATTCTGGTCGTTCGGTTAAGTCTTTACCTGTAGTTTTGTTTTTCGCGTCTAGATAAGTTGCGTTTGCCTTAACACCTAAATTGTCAGTGAAATCATATCCACCTGTAAGCTCCACACCTTTGAGTTCTGCGCGGCTCACATTGGTCCAGATTTTTCTAAAATCACCTACTAAACGCGGGTCACCATCACTTAAGGTAATGGCTTCAATCAAGTTCTTTACATCATTTTGGAAAACCGTAACGCCAGCATTCCAGTTTGGACGGGTCACAATTAAGGATGCTTCATAGTTGGTACTTTCTTCTGGCGCTAGGTTTGGATTACCTCGAATATGACAGCTGCCACCACATGAAATCATTGAGTAGTTAATATCTAGCTGAGCAGGTGCTGGTACCTTATAAGCTTGTCCCACACCACCTTTAAGTATGACTCCTTCAGCGAGTTGATATGCTAAATAGGCTTTACCCGTCGTTTTACCATCAAAGTCATCAAAATCGTCGTAACGACCACCTAATGTTAAGGTAAGTGCATCATTAATATGGGTATCGTTTTGCACAAAAATGCCATAACTTTTTTGCTGGTTTTTCCCTGTGCCGATATAACTTACGACATCTGTAATTTTCTGATCTTTATAATCAAAACCACTGGTCGTATTATTCATGAGCCAGTCAAAGTTGGCAAAAGCACGGCCAATTAAATTTTCTTGTTTATAGTGACGGCTTTGCGGCGCATCGTACTCACTGTCATAGTCATAGATTTTAGCTGTTTCTTTACCAATATAAGCTTCTGTTTTTCCCCAAGCCCATTTACCACGGTGAGCAATGCCTACATTGGTTCGCTTCATTTCAGATTCTTGAATAGATGTTGCTGCATCTTGCGTCAGCGGGCGTTTATCGTTGTTATAACCCAAATCTAAATCTAGAGTTTGCTGATCATTAATATTCCAGCTTAAAGTACCATTTACGTTTTTGGTGTCTTTTTCTACAAAATATGCACCATCTGGATCTGGCTGGCCTTTTCTATACCACGCATCGCGGTTATAGGCGTCACCTGCCAGAGTAAAACTTAAATTATCGGTTAAACCACCATATAGGTTAAATCCATAACGGTACTGGTTTTTACCATCGCCTCGGTCAGCCCGGTTATATTGACCAAAAATAGAACCGTGTAATTGTCCATCTTCTGCTTTTTTAGTAATGATGTTAATTACACCGCCCATCGCATCTGCGCCATAGAGTGATGACATAGGCCCACGAATCACTTCAACACGCTCAATGCTATTTAAAGGAATTGCGCTCCAGTCAAAGTCATTACCTCGCCACATGGCGCCATTAGATGACATGCGTTTACCGTTTAAAAGAATTAAGGTGTAGTTCCCCGAGGTATTCAGCATTCCCCGTATAACGATTTTATCTTGGCCACTGTTATAGTTATAAACCCCAGCTTGTTTTTGTAAAACATCGGCAAGGCTGAGTGCCGCACTACGTTCAATATCTTCACTTGTGATGACACTAATGGATGCGGGTGCTTTATCTACATCTTGTTCTTTTAAAGCAGCAGAAACCACAATAGTTTTAAGTTTTTGAACAGGTTCATTTGTACCCTGTTGCTCAATATCTGTATTTGCTTGGACTGCGAATGGAAGCAGTGTTGAGAGAGCGACCACCAGCGCCTTTTTCGTTAATGTCATTTCTCGGTCCTTATATTTTATAACGATTACCATATGATAATTGTTATCATTTATGATGTGCCGAGCATGATAGCCTCATGACTTTTATTGTTCAAGATAAAAGTAATTATTATTTATATAATGATAATCATTATTGTTTGTTTGATTTAAAAAAGTTAATATTGCAATTTGGTGTGCCTAAAAACCTATTGAAAACAAGCTTAAAGTAGACATAACAATGCTCTCTCGATTTTTTATTTATCACCCTATTTTTGTATCTGTCATTGCCATCACTATTCTTATTTTTGGTTTTTTCTCTATTCGGGCAATGCCAGTTGAACGTTATCCAAACCTTGCTCCCCCAAGCGTTAGAGTGGTTGCTAACTACCGCGGTGCTTCGGCCGAAACAGTTGAAGAAAGCGTAACGCAGATTTTAGAACAACAAATCAAAGGACTGGATAACTTACTTTATTTCACTTCAAATAGTGAATCTTCGGGAACGGGTAGTATTGATATTCACTTTAAAATTGGTACGGATATCGATAAAGCACAATTACAAGTACAAAATCGCATTAATAGCGCATTAAACCGTCTCCCCGAGCAAGTACAACGGCAAGGGGTAAATATTTGGAAAACTACAGGTGATATGCTGTTAATTGTGGGGCTATACGATGAGACAGGTAAAGCCAGCAATATCGATTTATCGGACTATATGGTCAATCACTTTGAACAGCCGCTTTCACAATTGCAAGGAATTGGTGAAGTTGATGTATTTGGTTCAAGTTATGCCATGCGTATTTGGTTAAATCCAAATCAGCTTAGAAATTATCAACTTATGCCGAGTGATATTGAACAGGCACTTGAAGACTATAATACCCAAATTGCTGCGGGTTCCATTGGTGCCATGCCTTCGGCTTCTGACCAGAATATTTATGCCAAAGTCACTGCGGGTTCTCGGCTAAAAACAGTCAACGATTTTAAATCGGTGGTGGTTAAAGCCAATGTAGATGGTAGTCTGGTTTATTTAAAAGATGTGGCGAGAGTCGAGTTAGGTGCCGAAAACTATGAAAGTATTAATACGCTAAATGGCTATCCTTCTGCTGGTTTGGGCATTTCACTCAGTCCCGATGCAAACGCAATAGAAACCTCTGCTTTGATTAAAGCAAAAATCGAACAGCTTAAGCAGCATCTACCCGCTGGATATAAAATTGTTTATCTGCGGGACAATACGCCGTTTATTGAAGAGTCAATTAAACAAGTCATTATTACTTTGCTTGAAGCCGTAGTTTTAGTCGTCATTGTTATGTACCTCTTTTTGCAAAATTGGCGCGCTACACTCATTCCCACCATTACTGTTCCTATTGTGATTTGCGGCACCTTTGTTGTGTTGTATTTGTCTGGAATGAGCATTAACACCCTTACCCTGTTTGCACTAGTTCTAGCAATCGGATTATTGGTCGATGACACGATTGTCGTAGTTGAAAATGTTGAACGGCTTATACATGAACAACAATTAAGTGTTCGTGATGCATGTTCGGCGTCCATGCAGGAAATTACTGGTGCATTGATGGGTATTACCTTGGTACTAACCGCCGTATTTATCCCCATGGCTTTTTTTAGTGGTTCAACGGGGATGATTTACCGCCAGTTTTCAATCACCTTAGCGGCTGCGATGTTGTTATCTTTATTAGTAGCCATGTTTATTACGCCTGCTTTGTGTGCTGTCTTACTAAAAAAACAAACTCAAAAACCTAAATGGGGACAGAAGCTTGAGACTTTGCTTGAAAAAATTAAAGTTGGTTTTAGTTTTTTAGCAAAAAGTTTAATCAAATTTAAAGCACTTTCATGTCTTGCCGTATTGGCTTTATTGGCTGTGTTAATCATTATTTATCGTACTTTACCGACGAGCTTTATTCCAAATGAAGATCAGGGTTTATTAGCTGTTCCTTATAGTTTGCATAACAGTGCATCTATGAGCCAAACACAAGAAGTAGGTAAACTGGTTAATAACTATTTCTTCGAGCATGAAGCCAAAAATATCAATACCGTACTTGTAGTCAATGGACAAAATTTTTCAGGTAGCGGTCCAAACTTAGGTATGGCGTTTATTTCATTAAAACACTGGAATGAACGTAAAGGCGAAGCTAATACTGCAAGTGCTATACGTGAGCGTGCGCAAAGTTATTTGCAAAAAAACTTACCAGCCAAAGTCATGGTAGGTATGCCTGCAAGTGTTTCTGGTTTGGGTCAATCTGATGCCTTAGAACTTTGGCTCAGAGATGTAAATGGTCAAGGACGCGATGAACTCATTAAACAATATAAAGCTTTAGAAAAAGAATCTCACAATTACTCTGCGTTTGAAAATTTAAGTCCGCTTGTAGATGAAAATAAGGCTGAAGTTTTTATTCAAATCGACCAGAATAAAGCCAAGATATTAGGGATTGATCAACAAGCGATTCGTTCAACTTTATCGACTGCTTGGGGTGGAAACTATGTGGGAGATTTTGTTGAAAGAGGCAAAATTAAACGAATTATTATGCAAGGTGATGCTGAATTTCGTTCTAAACCTGAAGATTTAGCTTATTGGCACGTCCGTAATAATACAGGTGGAATGCTTTCTCTTGCGCATTTTGGTCAAAGTGAGTGGACTGGTGGCCCAGAAACACTAACAAGATTTATGGGACTTGCTGCAATACAACTTGAAGCAAATGTTAGTTCTGGCTTTAGCTCAGGTCAGGCAATGCAACAGTTAAGTGATATGGTGGGTAAACAGTCTGGTGTAGATGTCGCATGGAGTGGTCTCTCGTTACAAGAACAGCAATCGAGCCAGCAAGCCTTATTCTTATACATTATCTCTATTTTATTTATTTTCTTATGTTTAGCTGCTTTATATGAAAGCTGGAAAGTGCCTCTTATTATTTTGCTTGGGCTTCCGCTAGGAATTACCGGAACTATTGTATTTGCTCAAATCTTTAACTTACCAAACGATGTATATTTCCAAATTGCGTTACTAACGGGTATTGGTTTGTCTTGTAAAAATGCAATTTTAATTGTCGAGTTCGCAACTAAAGCCATAAAACAAGGTAAAGGCTATGTTACAGCCGCATGTGAGGCTTTAGCTCTGCGCTTACGCCCCATTTTAATGACGTCTTTAGCTTTTGGTGCGGGCGTCATTCCCCTTGTCGTTGCTACAGGTGCTGGTGCCGTGAGTCGCCATGAAATTGGTATGAGTGTATTTGGCAGTGTAGTTATAGGAACCTTACTAGTCCCTGTATTTACGGTCTTTTTCTTTGTTTTTGTACATAGTTTACCGGCTTTGCAATGGTCACTTGGACGGGGTTGGTTTAGACGTGTATCTAAATATAGAAAAGATCATCCATCTTTATAGAACAAAAAAAGCAGATCAATGATCTGCTTTTTTATTATTTAATTTTAAGCGACTAGTTTCTCAATCCATACTTCTAATGTAGGTTGTTCCGCTAAATCTTCAAAGCTCACTTGAGCACCATAAGCCTGCCATTTGCCCACCAAAGTCATTAAACGAACTGAATCAAGCCCAAGCATAAGTAAATCATCATTTAACTGAATGTCTGAAGCTGGAATCTGTAGTTGCTCACTTACCGCTTGAACAATCCCTGCTTGGGTTAATGGCGAGGCTGCTTGTTCTAGTTCCCAAGCACGAGTCACTTGTTGAGTTGTCATGACTTGAGCGCAACGTGTACTTGCATATTTTAATGCCATGTCGTGTTCTTCACGGCTAAAGTCAGCGAGTGCATCACCACATAAAAATGGTTGTATGTTGAGCATAAATGCTTCTGCTGCACTCATGAGACAGCCAATATGGGCATAAACACCACAAATAATGAGCTGATCACGACCTGACTCACGCATAAGTTGTTCAAGCGGTGAAAACTTAAATGCGCTATAACGCCATTTTGTTAAAACGGTATCATTTTTCTGAGGCGAGATTTCCGGCAAAATCTGAGTAATATACGGATCATCTTTTAACCCGGTTCCCCAAAAATCGGTCAATAGTTGGCGATGTTCAGGTGTCTGATTACCAGGTTGTGCGGTATAGACCACTGGAATATTAAACTTACGCGCAGTTTCAATCAGTTCTTTGGTATTTTTAATAAGCTCTGGAATAGGCGCTTGAGTTTGGTCATAAAAATCTAAAAAATACTGCTGCATGTCATGGACCAGTAACACTGCGCGATTGGTATGTAACTGCCAATGGGTTTTATTGGGTGTAAACTCATGGGCTTGAGGCATGTTGTAACTGGCAATTTTGGGAATACTCATCAAATTTTTCCTTTTTATCTTTAAGCAAGAACATTGGTTTTAGTTTCAAGTTGTTGACGTAATCTTTTTTTGTCGATTTTTCCAAAGGCTGTATATGGAAACTGTTCGATAAATTCCACTCGATCGGGAATTTTGTAGGTAGCAAGACCATAGTCTTTAAGATGCTGACGAACTGACATAGCAAGACGAATTGGGCTTGGATCATCGGCTTGTGATTGCCATGCAATAAAGGCACAGCTTTTTTCACCCATAATCTCATCAGGCATAGCAACCAGTGCTGCAAGGCGAATTTGTGGATGAGTTAATAAAGCTTGCTCCACTTCTTCAGTCGCAATTTTTTCACCAGCACGATTGATTTGTTCTTTTGAACGCCCTTCTACAACAATGCAGTCATCTTCACGAATACGAACTAAGTCGCCTGTACGATAAAAACCATCTGGTGTAAAAGAACGAGCGTTGTGCTCCGGTGCTTGGTAATAGCCGCGAATGGTATAAGGACCACGAGTGAGTAAATGCCCTACCTGTCCAGCTTCTACGGGTTGGTCATGATCATCTAGCACCAAAATTTCATCATCTGGCGAGATTTTTAAACCTTGGGTATGAATAATTTGTTCTTTTGACATGCCAAAACGGGTGTAGTTCACAAGTCCTTCAGCCATTCCAAAGACCTGTTGCAAATTAACCTTAAACTCATCAATTAAACGTAAGGCAACAGCATCGGGTAAGCGTGCTCCACCGACTTGTAAACAACGTAGAGTTGATAATATTGGATCTTGATCTTTGGCTGCTTTATCCATCCACGGTCGAACTAAAGCAGGAACTAAACAAGCATCTGTCACACCGTGTTTTTTAATAAGTGGAAATGCAGTTTCCGGACTTGGATCTGTACCTAAAACCACAGCGCCACCAGCATAAAAAATGCCCAAAGAACCAGCCGAGCTCATTGAAAAGTTATGTGCCGCAGGTAAAACCATCAATAAACGTGAAGTCTGATTGAGTTCGCAAATTTTGGCACTCTCACGCACACTGTATAGATAATCATCATGAGTACGTGGAATCAGTTTCGGAACACCTGTACTGCCCCCTGAAAGCTGTAAAAAAGCCACTTGATCTGCCGTAGTTGGCGAAATCGCCTCATCTGAAATATGGGTTTCTTTTAATAGATCCTCAATGGCTATAAATTTGCCGGCATTTCCAAGGACAAATATATGTTGTAAACAAGGAGCAGTTTGCTGAAGCTTTTCGGCTAGCTCTCGGTAATCAAATTTTTGTGCACCAAAATCAGCACAGAAATAAGCTTTTGCTTGAGTTTGTTTAAAAAAACTACTGAGTTCCGCATAGCGATGTGCAGGCAAAGACATGATCGGTAAAGCACCAAGCCGAATCAGTGCGAAAAATAGAACATAGAACTGATAGCGGTTTGGCATTTGTACGACGGCTTTATCGCCCGCACGTAAGCCATATTGATATAAATGGCTTGCACAGCAGTCAACTAAATGATCAAACTCAGCGTAACTAACGGCTTTATCACCATCATAAATTGCAATGTTTTTTGCATACTTTTGAGCACTTTCGCGTAAAAAATCACTCAGATTTTGCCCAATCCAATAACCTTTTTTACGGTAAACCTCAGCAAATTCTTCTGGATATGGTACAGCGCCTACTAAATAATTCTTAATTGTCATTTATTTATTCCTTATCGCAGTAATTGGTCTGGTGAAATGTGTAAGCCATCAAGTACGGTACGAAACTTTGCAGCGGTTTCAGTATGTTCAGCTTGTGGTCTAGAAGCTTCAACAATTCCTGCACCTGCAAATAAACGGGCAATATTTTGATAAATGCGAGCACAGCGCACGGTCACAGACCACTCACCATTGCCTTCGGCATCGGCCCAGCCCATGGTCCCTGCAAATAATTCACGGTTAAATGGTTCAAGTTGCTGAATTAGTTCTTTCGCAATTGGACTAGGCTCCCCACAAATTGCAGGTGTTGGGTGTAAACGTTCAATTAAGTCAAAAACATGTGTATCAGCTTGCTTAAGTTCGCCAGTAATGTGTGATGCCAAGTGCCAAAGGCGTTTGGTACGAATGAGGGATGGTTGCTTAGGTACTTTTAACTGCTTACAGAAAGGTGTGAGCTCATCGGCAATCATTTCGATGACGAGTGCATGCTCATGTTGATCTTTTTGTGAAGCAAGTAATGCTCTGGCGTTATTTTGGTCTAGGGTTGGATCGTCATCCCGAGCCAATGTGCCAGCAACCGGTTTACTCCAGATTCTTGTATTTTGCTTTGCAATTAAAAGTTCGGGGCTTGCACCGACAAACCATCCTTCATTTTGAGGATGCCTCGCGACTGCATAGTTATAGCCTTCGGGATTATGCTTGGCTAAGTTATAAAATAAGTCCGAGACAGGAATATTTTGTTCAAATTCAAGTTGTAAAATACGAGCAAGTACGGCTTTATCAAGTTTTTTTGCTTGCATTTGCTGAACTAAATATTCAACCTGCTGTTGGTAATGTTCACCTAAAGGGAAATAATCCGCCTTTTCTAAAGATAAAGAACCAAAATCAATATCAGACTGTGCATAGAGTACTTTCTGATAGATTTTTGCATTTTGCATCAGCATTAAATTGACATCGGCTGCCGAACAAAATGGTAGTCCACCCATAATCTTGACGTCTTTATAACCGTCATTCATTGCAAGTTCTAATTGAGCTCGTGCTTCATCTAACCAATCTTTTAAAAGGCTATTTTTAGCAACTTGAATATCTCGTAATTTTTTATCACTATTGATGGTGTATTCTGGCGTTGTGAAAATAAAACCTGCGTCATTTCCACAATTTAAAATTTCTTGGGCTAATGCAACGCGGCTTTCAGTAAAATTTTCTCGTTGGATAAAATACGGATGCTGTGCCGACATCTCGCAACTCCTTATACAGTTATTTTGTTGTAATGAATGAATGTTTAAACGCCTAAAGTGGCTCCTCCATCAACCACAATTTCTTGCATGGTAATTTGTGCAGCTTGATCAGAAAGTAAAAAGCTGACCGTATTGGCAATATCTTCAGGCTGGGCTAATTTTCTTAAGGGAATGCCTGTACGGTATTGGCTTAAATCTCCATCGATTACCGCAGGCGGAGGTGAATTATCTGTCCAAAGCTGCTGCTGCATTTGAGTTAGAGTAGAGCCTGGTGAAACAATATTAAGCCTTACTTGGTGAGGTGCGATTTCAAGCGCAAGATTACGGCAGTAATGGCTCAGCGCAGCCTTGCTGGTGGCATACATGCCCAGTTGTATACGTGGCATACGTGAACTGTTCGAACTAATCGTGACAATACTTCCCTGCTTTTTTTCACAAAAGTGCTTGGCAAGTTGTTGACTAATTGCGATGGGTGCCATGACATTTACAGCGAAAAGTGTTTGCCAGTCTTCTGTCTTTGCTTCAAGCATAGAACGCATAATCAATACGCCCGCCGCATTCACTAAACCCGTTACGCTATGTTTGTTTAAAATATCTGTAATGAGCTTCGCTGTTGTTTCTTGATCAGTAATATCTTGCTGAAAGCCATGCCAACGCGATATTTCACTGCTTTCTATCTTTTGTGTGATTTCCCATTGTTCGGGATTTTCTTGTCGGTCGATGCCGATCACTTGATACCCTTGCTGCAATAATTTTTTTGTAATAGCAGCTCCAATACCTCTTGCAGCACCTGTGACTACGATGGTAGAGCTCATGTTTTACTCCAGTTTGACTCGAATAGTAAATTCCGCCACATAATTGCAAATAATTATCATTATTATCAAGTGCGATAAATATCAAACATAAGATTACAATCTAAATCAAGTTATTTATTAACCAAGAATTAGACTTATTTTATTGATTTTTAATAATTTTAATAAAATCTGTCTTTTTTTATTGATTATAATGATAATTGTTTTCATTTACTAATGAGAATCATTTTGTTAATTTGACCGCGCTTTCTTGTCGAGATGGACTCAAAATGAAGCCATTTTCTCATCCCTTACATCCCCTATTTCAACAACTCAATGTTGGGAGTGAGGTCTGGTGGAATACCGTTAAAAAAATAGGTAGTCCGCTAGTTAACCTACAAAAAAATAAAGCGCTCTGTACCTTTGTTTGGCGTGGTCCTGAGCCTAAAGAAAGTATCTTTGTCTATATTGATATTTATTCACAAAGCCCTTCTATCTATCAAAAGTGGAATCGTTTTAGCCATATAGCTGGAACAAATGTGTACTTCTTTGAAATAGAGCTGCCCTTAGCTTGGACTGGTAGTTATGTTGTAGTGACCGCTAGTGAAGAAGCGCCAGAAACAGATTGTGCGGCAACACGACGCTCATGGTGGCAAAAGGAGCTTAAACAAAATGCTCAAATTGACTCATTCAATCAACATCAGTTTTATACGGGACATCTGGCCCGATACATCAATCAAATTCAACTCGAAAACACAAAATCTTTAATAAGCAATTGCCCAATTACAAAGACATTTCAATGGTCAAGTCTCTTATGCCAACAGGACTATTTAGTTGACGTTTTTATTAGTCATCAATCAACTCAAGAAGACTTGCCACTCGTCATATTGCTTGATGGCCAAATCTGGAGCCGAGAGCTTTCAATTATTCCCGAAATTCAGCATTTGACTGATTCAAATAAGATTCGTCCAGCAGTTTATGTTTTTGTTCATAGTTTAAATAGTCAACAACGCCAACAAGATTATGGTTGTCATGATGCGTTTAGTCAGGCGGTGGTTGATGAACTCATTGAAATACTCTTAAAAGAATATTCTTTTATTTCTAAAACAGACATTACGTTATGTGGTCAAAGTTTAGGTGGTTTATGTGCTTTACATAGCGCTTTGCTGTTTCCGACCATTTTTACTTCCCTGATTTTGCAGTCTGGATCTTATTGGTGGTCAGATTTTTCAAACAGTATTTTAGGGCAAAAACATAAAGGTAATCTTTTAGAACTGCTTCAAAACCTATCTCGTCCATTATCAAAAACAACTCAAATTTATATCAGTGCCGGCACGTATGAAACCGATATGCGGGACGATGCACTTCAGCTTTATCAACAATTGCAATCATTCAATCAAGTGAGTTTTCACACTTTTTCAGGCGGACATGATGCCGTGAACTGGCGTACTGACTTGCTTAAGGCATTGCAACAAACTCTTTCACTATAACCATTTGTTTCATCAAGGATAACAATATCATGAGCAACTTACAGGAAAACTATATTAATCCTTTCGATAATGAAAATTTGTCTTTTCAGGTTTTAAAAAATCAACAAGGTGAGTTCAGTTTATGGCCTGCTCAACATCAGGTGCCATCGGGGTGGGATATTCAGTATGGACCTGATACGCGGGCTTCGTGTATTGCATATGTAGAAAAGCACTGGCTTGCAATTAACCCCTTTCAACAAGCGTAAAGGAGTATTGTAATGAATCAAGCATTAAACAATGAATTTACTCCGGACCTTTCTCAACCCGCTCGTTTTGAATTGGTATCTACTCAGCTCGGTATTTTTCTTGCCGATCATTTAAGTTCAATTGAAGATTTATATACCATTGCGCATTGTTTGGAATTACCAAAAACTGTCGATATCCCAACGTTTAAAAAAGCAATTCAGATCGGCTTAAATGAAGCCGACACAGTCATTGCTTCGTATTCATCTGACCCATCTCAACCGTTTATTGAGCTTAATAACCAAGTTCAGTTTCAAATTGAAGAATTTGATTTTTGTCATTTAACGCCTAAAAAAGCTCAGCAACGTTTATGGGACTGGATGCCATCAGATCGTCAATGTGCTAAATCACTTAAAGCGGGTGAATCTCAACTGTTTCGTCAGGTGTTATTTACGACCCATGACAAAGTGTATTGGTATCAACGTTATCACCACATCATGCTTGATGGTTTTAGCATGATTAACCTGACTAAACGTATTGTTGAACTCTATCAGCAATTACAAGAAGAAAAAGACCTTCCAATTTCTCCGTTCATTGGCGTTAATGATGTTATTTCTGAGCGTCAGGCTTATGAAAATAGCCATCAATTTAAAATAGACCAAGCTTTCTGGAAGGCATATTGTGAAGATTTACCTAGTCCAGTTAGTTTAAGTACTCATCATTTAGCGGCAAAAACCACAGCGACATTTATTAAGCATCAACTCCGTTTTTCGACAGGAATTTTAGAGCAAATTCAGGCTTTGGCTGCGCAATCTAAATTAGCTTTGAATGACATGATGATGTCATTGTCATTACATTATATTTACAAAATGACCGATAAAGCTGATTTGGTTAATGGTATTCCATTTATGCGTCGTTTAGGTTCAAAGGCGATTCGCTCAACCTTACCGACGGTAAATGTCTTGCCTGTGAAGTTTAAAGTTGCTGAAAAAGACAGTTGGGTAAGCTTGGCTCAACATGTACAAGAGCAATTACGACAAATTCGTCCGCATCAGAAATACGATGCCGAACAAATTTTAAGAGATTTAAATAGTATCGATATTCATGAACGAATGTACGGCCCTATTTTAAACTATAAAGCTTTTGATCAAGACTTGATGTTAGATGGTGAAAAAGTCAAAACACACCATATTTCTACAGGACCAATTGATGATTTTGAGTTTTCTTTTATTGTTCAAGATCATGAACTCATTATCGAACTACGTGCAGATTCGCAGCGTTATACACAAGATGAACTATTTAACCATGGTCAACGCTTAACTTTATTACTTGAACAAGCTCTAATTCGTCCAGAACAGGCATGTAGCAATTTTAATATTACGACACAACAAGAACTTGCTGCCCTAACTCAAAGTGGTATTGGTCCACGTGTTAACCATCCTGAACAATATAATAATGTTCTAGATATTTTTTATGAGCAAGTGAAAAAATATCCTGAACGTACCGCCATTGTGAGTGGTGAACGTCCAAACCTTCAGCATCTTAGTTTTGCTGAGCTTGCGGTACAAGTAAATCAACTCACTCGTTTTTTACAAGAAAATGGGGCCAAAAAGCAAACTGTCATTGCTGGAGCTATTCCTCGTTCGATTGACTCAGTTGTGGTGATGTTATCTGTACTCAATTCTGGTGCGAGTTTCTTACCTCTCGATTTAGATTATCCAATCGATCGTATGCAAATGATGTGTGAAGATGCAAATCCATTATTTGTATTAACGACACAAGCTCTTGCGCAGCAACTGCCACAAAATATTCAGCAGTTATACCTTGATCATGAAGATGTTCAAACGCAAATTCGAAAGCAAGATGCGAGTGATATTGCTGCCGAAAATCGCAAATTTGATTTCCAAGATGTTGCTTATGTGATTTTCACCTCAGGTAGTACTGGCCGTCCTAAAGGGGTAATGAACACACATGGTTCTTTACTCAACCTCATTTTGTCACATAAACCAACCATTTACTGGCCTGTATTAGAAGCTGTAAATGAGCGTTTCCCTGAGCGTCCGTTACGTGCAGCGCATACACACTCTTTCTCGTTTGACTCATCTTGGTTACAAGTTTTCTGGATGTTATGGGGCCAAGAGCTACATATTTTTGATGAAAACATGCGTCGTGATGCTTTTGGCTTAGTGCAAGAAATTCAACAACGACAAATCGATACACTTGATTTGCCTCCATCTTTTTGTGCGCAAATGATGACAAACGGCTTATTTGCTGAAAATCAGCATCATCCAAGTCTTATTTTGATTGGTGGTGAAGCTGCACCGTTAGCTTTATGGCAACAGCTCAATGCTCAGCCAGCACTTTTTGCTCATAATTTGTATGGCCCAACAGAATATACGGTTGATACTTTCCGAGCAGAATTAAAACAGACAGCTCGCCCTGTCATTGGCAACCCTATTGGTAATACACAGGCCTACGTACTAGATCGCCACTTGCAACGATGCTCAACTGGTGTCATTGGTGAGCTTTATATTTCTGGTTTTGGGATTGCCAATGGTTATTTAGGTCGCGCTGACTTAAGTGCTGCCCGCTTTGTAGCGAATCCATTTGAACATGGACAGCGCATGTACTGTACAGGTGATTTAGTCCGCTGGAATAGCGCGGGTAAACTTGAATTTATGGGACGCTGTGATGATCAGATTAAAATTCGTGGTTATCGAGTTGAGATCGGTGAAGTTGAAAATGCACTTTCGATTTTAGCCAATGTTGAAAGCGCAGTCGTGATTGCAGAACCGATTAATAACAGTCATCGTTTACTCGGTTATTGTGTAGTCAAAGACATTGAACTTGATGAAAAAACCAGTGAGCAATTAAGTCAGCAATATTTAAGTCAGTTACGTCAAAACCTGCCTGAATATATGGTGCCATCTGCCCTGACTGTTATGTCCGAATTTCCACGAAATGTAAGTGGCAAAGTCGATAAAAAGGCACTGCCAAAGCCTCAAATTCGTACCCATAGCCGAATGGCCGAAACGCCTGAACAACAACTTTTATGTCAAATTACTGCATCTGTTCTTAAGCTTGACGCAATTGGAATTGATGACGACTTCTTTATGACAGGTGGCGATAGTATTTCGGCCATTATGCTTTGTACTCAACTACGCCAACGTGGTTACGGCTTAAGACCAAGTGATGTATTCCAATTTAAAACAGTCGCCGCTATCGCACCGCAACTCACCCGTTTAGATGAACAACAAGCGGCCGTTTCAAAACCGTTATTTTCAGCAGACCTAGAGCAAAAAGTTCAAGAAAAATATGGCAAAAACAGCACGATTTTACCTTTGCTTCCTTTGCAAAAAGGCATGCTGTTCTTATCTCAAGTAGAAAATCAATCGAACTATAATGCCTTTACTCGTCTTAGTTTAAATGGAGACATTGATCCGGTACGTTTACAGCAAGCGTTGATTACCGTATTAAAACGTCACCCGCAACTAGGTGGGCATTTTGATAGTGAATTAGCTGAAGAACCTGTTTTTATCTATTCACTACATCCTACTCAAGCTTGGCCAGTTCAGTTTTGTTCGGTCACTCCCGATTTGCTTGAGCAAACCATTCAAGAAGCATTGCAGCAACCGATTCATCTCGACCAACCTTATGGTCTGATTCGGGCAACCTTAATTCAACATGCTCCAGAACATTCAGAATTATTGATTATGGTGCATCATCTGTTAACTGATGGTTGGTCAACTCCGCTGTTTTTACAAGACTTTATCAAGGCTTATCAGCAGACTAACCAACAACTGCCAGTGCTTGAATATAGTTATGAAACAGTGATTAAAGCTTTATCTGGACGTGACCATGAAACATCAAAAGTAATATGGCAACGTGATTTAACTGATTTGCAGCCACTTATTTTATTTAATCAAGCACAGCAAGCTGTACAGGAAACTTCATATCGTTTAAGTGCTGAGTTGGGTGCAAAACTTCAACACAAATTACGCCAGCAAGGCATCACGCTCAATGTCTTCATGCAAATGATTTGGGCAATGACTTTAAATATTTATGCTCATCGTGAAGATATTGTATTTGGTACCCCTGTCTCAGGGCGTTCAGCGCCTATCAATGGTTTAGAGCAGCAGATTGGATTGTTTTTAAATACGATTCCGGTGCGTATAAAGCTCAACATGCAGCAAACACTTTGGGAACAATTGACTCAGTTACAGCAATTGCATGTTGAACATTTAGAACATGATGGTTTAGGACTCGGCGCAATTCAGCAATTAGTGGGGCAAGGCAATTTTTTCGATAGTTTGTTAGTCGTAGAAAACTATCCTGATAACCAGTATTTAAAGCAAAAACTTGGGGATGCTTCGATTTCAAAACTCACAAATCGTGGTTATAGCCATTACCCGCTTGCTTTGTTAGTTATCCCTGATCATCAAATTGAGCTATTACTTGAACAGCGTGGTGTAATTGATCAACCAGAGCATTTCCTCGAACGAATGGTTCAGTTGATTGAAATTGCATTAAATGAACCAGAGACGTCTCTAAATCATTATCGCTTGCAGCTGGCTGAAGAGCACGATTTAATCCAGAAAGCAAATCAAACCCAATACTATGTTCGCCAGAGCACGTTACAGCAATTACTCAGAGAACAAGCTCGAATTACGCCTGAACAAACGGCGTTATCTGATGAAAATCATCAGCTCAGTTTCAGTGAAGTGAGTTTGCAAGTTTGTGCGTTAGCGCAGCAATTACAAAGTGCAGGTGTACAGGCTGGTGATATTGTTGCGGTTGCCCTACCAAGATCAGTCAAATTGAGTATCGCTATTTTAGCGGTGATTGAAGCAGGTGCAGCTTATTTACCTATTGATTTACAACATCCGTCTGAACGCATCAAATTTATGTTGCAGGATGCCAAATCTAAACTTGTGATTGGTGAACAAAAAGACCTAGCTGCTATTGCCCATCCATCAATAGCCACCTTTACTTTTAATGAATTGTTTGATGAAACAAAGGTTGATTTAAGCAGCTATAAAACGACAGTGATTACGCCACAGCATCCGGCATATTTAATCTATACATCGGGTACAACAGGCCAGCCAAAAGGTGTTATGGTTTCTCACCAAGCCATTGTGAACCGTATTTTATGGATGCAATCAGAGTATCCACTGTCAGCCAACGATACGATTTTGCAAAAAACGCCATGCACTTTTGATGTTTCGGTATGGGAGTTTTTCTGGTCTTATTTAGTAGGCGCACGATTGGTTATGGCACCTGTAGATGCACACCGTGACCCATTGGCATTGTTAAGTTTTATTCAAAAATACCAAGTAACAACATTACATTTTGTACCGTCAATGTTGGCTGTTTTTGAAAATGCTGCTACCGAAATTTTGTCATCTGCTCAGCGTCAAAGTTTACCAATCCGCCGAGTGTTCTGTAGTGGTGAGGCATTACCAACGGCTTTAGCAAAATCATTTACCGAGCACTTTAGCTGTGAGTTGCATAACTTATATGGCCCAACAGAAGCTGCGGTAGATGTGAGTTATATGGATGCAACACTGGGATTACACCCAGAAGAAAGTAGCGTTGCAATTGGCTATCCAGTCTGGAATACCCAGCTTTATATTTTAGATCAATACTTACGCCCTGTTCCTGTTGGAGTAGATGGTGAGCTTTATTTGGCAGGCCACCAACTGGCTATGGGTTATTTACATCGAGCGGACTTAACAGCAACACGTTTTGTGGCAAACCCATTTGCAGCAGGTCAACGCATGTACCGCACTGGTGATATTGCCCGTTGGCATGCAGACGGCAGTATTCAATATGTGGGTCGTGCTGACGACCAGCTAAAAATACGTGGACAACGTATTGAACTGGGTGAAATTGAACAGCAATTATGCTTAATCAGCAGCCTTGATGTAGTTGTACATCCTATTTCTTCTGAAAAAAATAAAGCTGATGTTCAGTTGGTTGCTTACTTGCAAACAACAGCACCTGTGGATATTGAGAAGTTAAAGAAACAATTAGCGAAACAGCTTCCAGCTTATATGGTGCCTACACACTATGTGCTAGTTGAGAAATTCCCATTAAGTCATAATGGGAAGCTAGATCGTAAAGCACTGCCGCAACCAAAAATTAATCCTACAAATACAGAAAAACAGTATGCCACCACTGCTTTTGAACACGAACTGACACGTATTTTCCAGCAAGTTTTAAATACAGATCAGAATATTGGTGTTAACGAAGATTTCTTTGCGATTGGTGGACATTCCATTTTGGTGATGAAGCTTGCAATTGAGATCCGAAAAGTATTTAAGCGGACCATTCCAATTGGCCAGTTGATGAGTCATGTCACGATTCAACGTTTAGCAGCTTTACTGCTTACACAAGAACGTTTGGCTGAAGTTGAACAAACTGGCATGCAACCTATTTTACCCATCCGTTCTGGCTCTGGGCATCCATTGTTCTGTTTCTACCCGGGTTCTGGTTCGGCATGGCAATATACTGTTCTGAATCGTTATTTGCATTCTGATTTGCCTATTATCGGTTTGCAGTCTCCTCGACCAGATGGCTTATTGGCAAATAGTACAGATATGGATGAGCTGGTTGAAAAACAACTTGAGATTATTCGCAAGCAACAACCAACAGGCCCATATACTTTATTAGGTTATTCACTTGGCGGTACGGTGGCTTATGCGGTTGCAGCGAAGTTAATTGAACAAGGTGAAAAAGTTGATTATCTCGGCTTATTAGACACTTACCCTGCTGAAATTCATCAGTGGTTAGATTTGTCAGTAGAGGAAATGAATGCTGAAGCTGAACAAGAGCAGCTTCAATTCTTTAATGATATTTTAGCCGATGCAGATACGGCATTAAGTGAAGAAACACGGCGTTTACAAGAGGATATTTTTGCGAACTACCGCGATGCCGTCCGTTTATTAAAACCTTATAAAATGCCGCAGTTTAATGGTGAACTACACTTAGTTGTTGCTGAAAAAGACTTGCTGCCGTATATCCAACCAGAACAACAATGGTCACCTTTAGTTAAAAAACTTAATATTGTTCGACTAAGCGAAGCGGACCATACCGATATATTGTCACCGAAGCAGCTTGAAACACTTGGTCCGATTTTAAACCGCATGATTTGTCAGGCACGCGGTTTAGAGGAGCACACGCCATGAGCTTCAAATCTATATTGACCGACTTTAGTCTTTTAAAACGTAATGCTCATTTCCGACATGTATTTATTGCCCGCACATTGTCATTGTTAACGATTGGCATGTTGGTCGTAGCTATTCCAAAACAGGTCTATGACATTACGGGTAACTCGCTTAACGTTGCTGTCGCAATGGCTTTTGAAGGCATTGCCATGTTTATTGGCTTATTACTTGGTGGTTTGCTGTCAGATCGCAAAGACCGAAAATGGCTAATTTTATTGGCACGTGGTGTCTGTGGTTTAGGCTTTGCTGGCCTTGCCATCAACGCCATGTTTGAGCACCCTTCGCTCTATGCGATTTATTTTTTATCGGCATGGGATGGTTTCTTTGGTGCACTCGGTGTAACCGCAATGATGGCGATCATGCCCGTGATTGTAGGGCGCGAAAATATTGTACAAGCCCGTGCGATTAGTATGGTATCCGTACGTCTTGCAACCGTTATTTCACCAGCAATCGGCGGTATTTTAATTGCTGCTAGCGGTGTTGCGACCGTGTATTGGGTCTCAACGGTGGGTACTTTACTTACTGTGTTTTTATTGATGGGGCTGCCTGCGCTTAAACCACAACATGCATCAAATGGCGAAAGTCCTCTTCGCCAATTAGCTCAAGGGTTTAAATTTGTTTTTAAAAATAAAGTAATCGGTAGCACGATTTTAATTGGAACATTGCTGAGTTTTAGCAGTGCTATTCGTATTATTTTTCCACAAATGGCAGATGAAATTTTTCACGGCGGCGCATTTGAACTCGGACTTATGTATTCGGCCGTTCCGTTAGGCTCAACTTTAGGTGCCTTACTAAGTGGATGGACAACAAGGTTACTCAAACCCGGCTTAGTCATGCTCTATACGTGCTTAGGTGTTTTTAGTTGCATGATTATGATTGGACTTTCACCGTGGCTCATAGTGACTTTACCAATTTTATGTGTGTTTGGATATTTGATGTCGATTGCCAACTTGCTTCAATACAGCATTGTGCAAGGACATACACCTGATGAATATTTAGGGCGTATTAATTCAATCTGGCTTGCACAAGATGCGTTAGGCGACTCGATTGCCACTACAACTTTGGGTCTCTTAACACGTTTTTTACCAATATCAGGAAGTATCCTCTTCTTTGGCATATTAAGCTTTGCAGTCGGTTTTATGTTCTTATTCAACTCTCAAGATATGCGTGAAACAGGCTTCCAAGATCCTAAGTTACAAGAAAATTAATCTCTAAATAAAAAAGAAGGCAATTGGTTGCCTTCTTTTGCTTTAAGCAAAATTTCGTGCCTGAGAAACCCAAGTCATAATATGGTCTTGTTCTACAGCCCAGCCACCTTGATATTGTTCCAAGAGTTGATAACGTTGCTGAATTTCCGGCAAAAAAGTTAGCGTTAATTTTTGATTTTCAAAATTAATATCAACGATAGATGCTTCTAAGAAATCAATATATTGCTTTGCAGTGGGATAAACCGCTTTATATAGACTTTCTTTTACAGAGAAAATTAAGCTCACGTAGCGGGCAAAATCAAAAAACTCTGCCGCTTTACCTTTCCATAAATCAAACTCAGATGGCGTTAAAATAAGATGTGCACTCTCTTGAGCAAATTCTGAGGTCACCCAATGCTCGATATCAATTCCCAAATAAAGCGCGCTATTAGATAGCCCAACAATTAACTTATTTTGTGAATGACTAATGCTCCCCAAAACATGAGATGGCCAGATGGGTAAATGTTCATGCATAGAAGTTATTGGCTGATCTAAACCGAAATGATCATTTAAAACAGCCTGAGCTAAGACCCTGCCACATAAGTACTCATTTTTACGTTCGACACGCGCTTGAGCAATTTTTAGTGGATGCTCTAATTGTTGGTCTATATGCAAATGCATTGTTTGCGATAAATATAGCCCATAACAAAATAGCTCTGATGTAAAAAAAATAGGGTTCGAAATTTCATAAATTGATTTACTGATTTGTTCAGGAATGTATAGATAATGACTCACTGTATTCGACTTCAAAATAAATATTTTTAATGAGTTACCTCCTATCTTAACTTACTTACTGTAACTCTATAAATAATTATATTTATCATTTGATAATAATTATTATTTACTTATACTATTGGGTAAATTTTGACTTTAATTTACTTATAAACATCGATTATGAAACTTATAGGACTTTTTTTGACCCTGTTGGGAGCGGTCAGTATCTATTGTAGTCATAGCAACCAAAATCTGTTGTCTCAACATCTTCCTACTTTCTTTAAGTATTTGGGTCTAGTGCTATTAGGCATTGGATTGATTGCGCTCTTTGCAAACTTACCGAAAGTGGTTGCCACTTTTTGCTGGTTCATGCTCATCATTTTTGCATGGTCTTTCCTCCCTTTTATGGCGCTTTTTAAACGGAAACTGATTTCATGAAAGCTAAAATTCAGTCTCCTATCCAGCCAGACTGGTGGAGTAAAACTTTTGCTGGTGGTGTTTTTGGTCTAAGTCTTTCTATCGCGATTGGGAATTTAATTGTTTTATTAGGCCAGCCTTATGTTGCCATGGATTTATTGGTGCAAGTGGGTATGTGGAGTGTTCCTTGGTTTTGGATGCCTATTATGTTTGGCAGTTATTTTTTCACGACCGGACGAAAAGCGATTATCTATTTATTCATTGCCAATGCCCTAGCGTATAGCTGTATTTTTGTCTTACGGGGTTAAACATGAAAGTACGTTCAGACATCATGAAATTAGCAAAAAGCATGCATACTTGGGTGGGTGTATGTGCTGGGATTTTGCTTTTTATCTGTTTCTTTGCTGGTGGGCTCAGCATGTTTCAGCACCATATTAGTAAATGGGCTACGCCAACACAGCAAGTTTTACCGAAAGTCTCACCCGATCAATATAATGAGCTTATTCAAAAAGTACAGACTACCTATCCTGCTGCGCAAAAGAACTTCACACTAAATTTATCGTCCAATGAATTTCACTATGCACCTATTACGTGGAGTGAACATGAACGTGGAGATGGCTTTAATGCGGCTCAGTCTACGTGGATGGCAAGCTTAGATAACAATGGCGAGTTAATTGTTGCTCAAGAAAACTTATCTAAAGCTGGCTGGCTAATTGAACAGTTGCATGAAACAGCAGGCATACCGGGCATGGCCGGCCATCACGGATTAGGTCTCTATGTGATGGGTGTGGTTTCTATCTTATATTTTCTTGCCCTGCTTTCAGGCGTCATTATTCTTTTACCAACCTTGGTAAAGGATTACTTTGTTATTCGCCTTGGTAAAAACAAAAAGCGCTTTTGGTTAGATGCGCATAATGTGATTGGAATTACCAGCTTACCGTTCCACATCATTATTAGTATTAGCGTTATTGTCTTTGCTTTTCATGACTTTTTTTATGATGCGATTGGACAACTTGCACTCAAAGGCCAGCCTGTTTTTCAGCGTTCTCCCCCAGCGCTGATTCAGCCTAAACAAACACAGATTAATGTGCAGCAAATATTAGCTCAAGCTAAAAAAGTAGCGCCTGAATATTCAGTTGACTATATCCAATTTAGTGGTCTAGATAAACCTGAAAAAGCCAATGCACGTATTGCCCTCTATAGCTCAGATCAGATGTTGCGCGGTGCAAATCATGACTTTATGCGTATGAACCCATATGCAGTTGAGCACTTTAATCATAAAGGCATTAACACACAAACTGATGCTGGAAATAAGTTAATCAACGCCATGTTTAGTCTACATTTTGGAAGTTTTGGCGGTACGGGCGTACGCTGGATTTATTTTGTTTTAGGTGTTGGTGGCGCTTTCTTGTTTTATACAGGTAACATCCTTTGGGTTGAAACCCGTGCACGTAAACAAAAGCGTGCTGAAGATCCAGTTCCTGTTCAACGTAAAGATGTAGTGTTCCTTGCGAACTTAACGATAGGTGCATGTTTAGGATGTGTTTTAGCTGTCGTAGGTACAATGTTGGCCAGTCGTTGGCTTTTCGCTACACTCAATATTGAAAGCATGAATCACCTCTTTATGTATGGTTATTATGCGATTTTCCTACTGACTTTGATTTACACCTTTGTGATTGGCTACGCAAAAGCTTTACCACAATTGTTGTTAACCTTGGTTTTGGTGTTATTTGCGATTCCGCTTACATCCCTTTTAGCCTACTTCATTCCTCAAAGTGGCTTATGGGTACATGGTGGAGAAATCTTAGTGGTTGATTTCTTAGCTATCATTTTTGCTTTTGCTTTCTGGCGTTTTTATCAACAAGCTCAAGATCGTCGAAAATCTGCTCCAACGGGCAGTTTATGGGCTAGCTAACAACCATAAATCAACATGGCTGAAACAATGTGTGAAATATGAAAAATTATAAAATCCACATTGTTTCAGTCAGTTGTTTAATTTCTTGAATATCATGACTCACATAAATCATCGGAATTTTTATTTCCTCTTTTACTTTCTGAAAAAAAGGAATAATTTCAGCTTTATGATTCGCATCTAGTGCTGATAATGGCTCATCAAGTAATAACAGCTTAGGTGAATATAACAATGCTCTGCCCAGTGCCACGCGCTGTTTTTCACCACCTGAAAGTTTGATAGGCATACGTTGTAATAAGTGCCCTAACTTTAATAACTCAATAATATAATCTGCTTCAAAGTGACGTTCTTGTTGGGACAGGTGCTTAAGACCAAATAATAAGTTTTGCTTTACCGTTTTATGCGGAAAAAGCTGAGCATCTTGAAAAACCAGTCCAACGTGCCGCTTTTGTGTGCTTAAGTTAATTTTTTGATCTGAATCAAACCATGTTTGATCCTGTATCTTAATGAGTCCACTATGCGGTGTGTTCAACCCTGCAATGGCATGTAAAATCGATGTTTTACCTGACCCAGAGGGACCAAATAATCCAATAACAGCAGCATCTGACTGGAAACTAGGTTCAATATGAAATTGACCCATTTGTAGCTCAAAATGGCAATCAATCATCATAATTTTACCGCCCTAAACGCTTCTTTTGGTAACGATGAAACCACTGTGCAAACCATAGCGCTAAAAAAGCCACGCTTAGCGATAGAACTATTAGCCGTTGAATAGCGGCCTCTGTATCTGGTTGTTGCATTAAGCTATACATAGCTAAAGGCAAAGTACGCGTTTCATTTGAAATATTACCCACAAAGGTAATGGTGGCCCCAAACTCCCCTAAACTACGGCAAAAACATAAAATAGCTCCAATTAAAATGCCACTGCTGGCAAGAGGCAAAGTGACATGAAAAAATGCCCCTAAAGATGAGGCACCTAACGTCTTTGCTGCCATTTCTAAACGCTGATCGACCAGTTCAATCGCTAGTCGAATAGATTGTACCAATAGCGGAAAACCCATCACTGCCGAAGCAAGAACGGCGCCTTTCCAGTTAAATGCAAAATCAATTCCGAGCGGTGCCAAATATTGCCCAATAATGCCGCGACTGCCAAAAACTTGTAAAAGCAAATAACCAGGTACAACTGGCGGTAGCACTAAAGGTAAAAACACCAATGTTTCAATAAATGACTTACCCCAAAACTCTTTACGTGCCAAAAACCATCCCACACAAATTGCAGGAATAATACTGACCACAAGACAACTTGCTGCAACCTTACAAGAAAGTTGCAGAACGCTGAGTTCTTCTGGAGTTAAAGAAAGCATCATGGTTTTGCTGAAGCCAACACACTAAAGCCATATTTTTTAAAGACAGCTTTGGCTTGGTTGCTTTGTAAAAATTGATAGAACTTTGTTGAATTTGGAGTCTTTTTAACTATCCCTATAGGGTAAGTAATTGGCGAATGCGTATTTTCTGGAAATACGCCAGCTACAGTCACATCTTTGCTAATCGCTGCATCGGTTGCATAGACAATCCCAACCTGACATTCACCACGCGCAACAAAATTTAATGCCGCTCGAACATCTTCTGTTTCAACTAACTTAGGCTCAATACGGTTCCACCAACCTAAATTAGTAAAAGCTTGTTTAGCGTATTTGCCTACAGGCACACTTTTGGTATCTCCTGTACAAATCTTTCCAGTAAAGACTTTATTGGGATCAGTGGTTTTATCTAATTTTATATTTAATGGTCTTCCTTTAGGTGTAATTAAAACCAAACGGTTACCTAATAAATTTATGCGGTCATTTGCTGCAACTCGTTTTTTGTTTTGCAGATAATCCATCCACTGGGTATCTGCTGAAATAAAAATATCCGCAGGTGCCCCAGCTTCAATTTGTTTAGCTAAGGTTGATGAACCAGCATACGAAGTTTTAACTTCTACTTTATTCTGTTTTTCGTAAATTTTTTCTAAATCATTAATTGCATTGGTTAAGCTCGCTGCTGCATAAACGGTAACCGATTCAGCCTTGGCTGGAACATTAAAGACTAATCCTATGCTGAGCACCGAACAGGTTAAAGCCAACTTTTTTATCTTCGTATCACTTACCATTATGTTTACCTTTTTGTCGTTTTTTGCAGCGATATATACTCAAGAATATAGCGATAAGCATAGACGATGAAAAGTAGAAATTATTTATAAAGAAAGATATTTTTTCTGAACAATTAAAAATTATAGTTAAGCAAAACTGATTCGCTCTTAAATTCTTTGATTTATAAAATATTTCTCATCTTATTTCTTTAAATAGCTACTCATAATTTGATAATCATGTTCTAAGGCTTGTCGAGCATTGATTTCCATTTGGCGATAATGCTGTAAGACTTTCTGGCCTAAAGCTGTAACAGCTGCCCCACCACCATGTGTTCCGCCTGTTTGAGTTTCAACTAAAGCTGTTTCAAAGCACTGATTCATGGTGTCGACTAACTGCCATGCACGGCGGTAGCTCATATTCATAGATTTTGCAGCTTGTGAGATCGAACCAGTTCTTTCAATTGCTTCAAGTAAATCTGCTTTACCCGGACCAAATGCGATGTTTTGCTCTAAAAGAATTCTAATTTGTAATTTTAAGTTTTGTTCTTTCATAGACTTAGTTCACAAAATTTCATTTTATGCTCCTTAACATTATAAGGAACTTTAATAGGTTAAAACACATAGAATTTTTAAATCTATACTCTTTCCTAAAAAGAGTTCGATCAAAAAATCAAAACTGCACAAAGTGGATAAAGATCTGGAAAAAACGGATAGAGGCAAAGGCTTAATCGCGGTTCAATCAGTTAAAAGCTGATTGATTGGAGGATTGAGCAATGACCTCATCTAATTTAAAACAATGGAATGATTTTATAGATGGATGTATCGACTTCCGTCCTAACGATGGCGTGTTTCGTATTGCACGTAATATGTTTACCGAGCCTGAACTATTTGACTTGGAAATGGAATTTATTTTTGAAAAGGTTTGGATTTATGCATGTCACGAAAGTGAGATTCCAAACAATCATGATTTCCTAACCGTTCAAATTGGCCGTCAGCCGATTATTGTGAGCCGTGATGGTAAAGGCGAACTACATGCCATGGTCAATGCTTGTGAACACCGCGGTGCGACCTTAACACGTGTTGCTAAAGGTAACCAATCTACATTTACATGTCCGTTCCACGCATGGTGCTATAAGTCAGATGGCCGTTTGGTTAAAGTCAAAGCACCTAGCGAGTACTGTGAAGATTTTGATAAATCAAGCCGTGGCTTAAAACAAGGCCGTATTGCTAGTTATCGAGGATTTGTATTTGTAAGCCTTGATAATCAAGCAACAGATTCTCTAGAAGACTTTTTGGGCGATGCAAAACTGTTTCTTGATTTAATGGTTAACCAATCTCCAACAGGTGAACTCGAAGTATTACAAGGCAAGTCATCTTATACCTTTGCAGGCAACTGGAAACTACAAAATGAAAATGGTCTAGATGGTTATCATGTAAGTACCGTTCACTATAACTATGTCTCTACAGTTCAACACCGTCAACAAGTCAATGCATCAAAAGGTGAAGAACTCGATACGCTTGACTACAGCAAGTTAGGTGCCGGTGACTCAGAAACTGACGATGGTTGGTTTAGCTTTAAAAATGGCCATAGCGTATTGTTTAGTGATATGCCGAACCCAACAGTTCGTCCGGGTTACAGCACGGTTATGCCATATATGGTGGAAAAATATGGCGACAAATATGCTGAATGGGCAATGCATCGTTTAAGAAATTTGAACTTGTACCCTAGCCTATTTTTTATGGACCAAATTAGTTCACAGCTTCGTATTGTTCGCCCTGTTGCATGGAATAAAACTGAAGTCATCAGCCAATGTATTGGTGTGAAAGGTGAATCTGCTGAAGCGCGCCGTAACCGTATTCGCCAGTTTGAAGATTTCTTTAACGTATCAGGCCTTGGTACACCAGACGATTTAGTTGAATTCCGTGAGCAACAAAAAGGTTTTCAGGCACGACTTGAACGTTGGAGCGATATTTCTCGTGGCTGTCAGTCTTGGGAATATGGCGCGACCAAAAACTCACAAGATTTAGGCATTCAACCCGTTATTACTGGCCGTGAATTTACCCATGAAGGACTCTATGTAAACCAGCATGGACATTGGCAACGTCTAATGCTTGATGGCTTAAATAAGAAAGCATTGAAAATGCAGGATATTACTTTTGAAAACAATGCCATAATGGATGAGGTGTAACCATGTCACAAGAACTACATTTTGCTGTATCTCAGTTTTTGTACAAAAAGGCAGAGCTTTGTGATGCTTATGACTGGGATGCCTACCTAGAGCTTTACGATGAAGATAGTGAATATCATATTCCACAGTGGATTGATGACCATAATTATGTTCAAGATCCAAATCAGGGCTTGTCTTATATTTATTATGCGGACCGTACAGGCCTTGAAGACCGTGTATTCCGTATTCGTACCGGAAAAGCAGCCTCTGCAACGCCATTACCACGTACTTTGCACAGCATAAACAACATCCGAGTTAAAACATTGGATGATGGATTAATTGAAGCAAAAGTTGCATGGCAAACGCTTTATAACCGTCAAGGTTTAGAAGGCTGTTTTTACGGACACGCTACTTATCTTTTACGCCAAACAGCAGATAGTTTCCGTATTCGTCGTCAGCACAGCATTTTGCTGAATGACAAAATTGATTCCGTTTTAGACTTCTATCACGTTTAAGGGGAATGAAAATGGGACATTCAGTTGCACTTAACTTTGCCGATGGCAAAACCTTTTTCATTTCGGTAAATAACGACGAATTGTTGCTTGATGCGGCAGTTCGCCAAGGAATTAACCTGCCGTTAGACTGCCGCGAAGGTGTTTGTGGCACCTGTCAGGGACAGTGTGAAACCGGCATTTATGAACAAGAATATGTTGATGAAGATGCATTAAGTGAACGTGATTTGGCCGAGCGAAAAATGTTAGCTTGCCAGACCCGTGTAAAATCCGATGCAGCTTTTTATTTCGATCATGATTCTGCGATCTGTAACGCTGGTGACACTTTAAAAATTGAAACCAAAGTGACTGCGGTTGAGCTGGTTTCTGAAACAACAGCAATTTTGCATCTTGATGCGAGCAGTCACGCTGAACAACTTCAGTTTTTGCCAGGTCAATATGCTCGTTTGCAAATTCCAGATACTGAAGATTGGCGCTCATATTCATTTGCAAACAGACCAAACGCAACCAATCAATTGCAATTCTTAATTCGTCTTTTGCCAGATGGTGTGATGAGTAATTATTTGCGTGATCGTTGTCAGGTCGGACAAACCCTGCTTATTGAAGCCCCACTTGGTAGTTTCTATTTACGTGAAGTACAGCGACCACTCGTTTTTGTAGCTGGGGGAACAGGGTTATCGGCTTTCTTGGGAATGTTAGATAACTTAGTTGATCAGCCTAACTCACCTGCCATTCAGTTGTATTACGGCGTAAATAATGAAACCGATTTATGTGAACAACAACGTTTACATGCCTATGCTGAACAGCTACCAAACTTTAGTTATCACCCGATTGTGACTAAAGCAACCGAAGCTTGGCAAGGTAAAGCCGGCTATATCCATGAGCACTTAAATAAAGATCAACTGGCCGAGCAGGCTTTTGATATGTATTTATGTGGTCCACCGCCCATGATTGAAGCCGTGAAAAATTGGTTAGATGAGCAATCTTTGCAAAACTACCGTATTTACAGCGAGAAGTTTTTACAGAGCAATACCTCACGTTGAAGTGTAAATAATTTAAAAACCACTGAAACCTGAAATGATTCAATATACTCTGCAAGGGGTATATTGAATTTTTGCATAAAAATTAAAAGTTAATATATATCAATAAGATAAAACAATAAATTTCGACAAAATAAATTGACCAGCTCACTCGGATTTGCTATAAATTTTGATAGATCTTAAGGAATAAGATCATGATGAGATTAACTTATAGCGCCTTTTATATCCCCCTATTCTATTTCTCGAATTTACTAAATTGATGGACAAAATCCGATGTAAAAATTTGAGAAAATCATATTAATTAGCGGTTAAATTGGTCTGTATTTTGCTTATATCTCATTGTAATTTGCGAGTAACTTAATTTTTTAAGTGCCGTATTTACTTGCTGTGCAGCGAAGTTTTAAAGCTCTTGCAATACAAGTAAATACAGGAGTGAGCCAAAAGGGATAAATATGAACCAAGCCAACTCCCCAGAACTCAGTGGGCGTCATTTTCAAAATGAGTCTATCTTTACCAATCATAATCTGGTGTTTGATCACCACGATTTAAGCGAAACTTGCCGAAATGTAGGCCAAATTTTTAAACCGCATGATCTTAAAATCTCTCAGCAGAAGCGAGATTTCAGTGCAACCATGCACCATGTTAAAACAGGCGCATTGTCTATTAGTCGCTTGGAATATGGCGCGGATGTCATCATTGAACCAGATCACCTTGATAACTTTTACCTAATTCAAATCCCAACTCAGGGCTATGCAGAAATCGAGTTTGGTTCACAAAAGTTTATTTCTTATTCTCAAGTTGCTTCTCTTATTTCACCTCAGCAATCTTTACGTATGCGCTGGCATGCGAACTCACCACAGCTTATTCTAAAAGTTTCAAAGGATGATTTTACGTATCATTGCCGTCAGCACATTGCCGATTCAGAAAATAACTTACTCGTTTTCGACCCAAAATTAGACTTTGCTACACAAAGTGGAGCCTATTTTTTACAACTCGTTAGAACATTGATGGATGCTTTGGCATGCGAGCAACACCCGCTTCATCATCCTTTAGCCTTTAAACAGTTTGAGTCAAATTTGTTTAATGCACTCATTTATGGTCAACCCAATAACGCATTACATAAAATAGATCAGCATAAAGAAAAAACAGTCTCTCCTTATTTCGTGAAGCGTACAGAAGCCTATATTAAACAACATTTACATGAGCCGCTGAATGTCGAAATTTTAGCTGAACATGCAGGCGTAAGTGTGAGAACATTATTTACTGGTTTTAAAAACTATTTGGGCACTACCCCAATGTCTTATTTAAAAGAATTACGTTTTGAACAGGCTCATTTAGAGCTGATGCACAATGAAAATCTCTCGGTTACAGACATTGCATTTAAATGGGGATTTAGCCATTTAGGCCGTTTTTCTCAAGAATATAAACGCCGTTATGGAGAGTTACCTTCGTCTACCCGCCGTTCTGGTCAAAGCGAAGGCTCAGGCTTAATTACTTCAATTTTTTCATAAACTAAAATAGATAAAAGCCTTTTATATTTTAGATATAAAAGGCTTTTTTATGACTTAAAAATGATGAACATAACGAACTTGTAGTCGCGTTCCCTCTGGACGGTTTTCAGCATCTTGCTCAAAATAAGCATTTACGACCAAATGATCATTTTTAGAAAAACTATACATTGCGCCTGGGCCAATAGCCCAAACTTGTTCACGTCGGCCTTTAACTTTTTCACCATCCACTTCAGTATCTATCACTTGTTTTAGCCAATAGCCATTTAGTCCTAAACGGAATTGTTCGGTAATGGCATAATCTGTTGCGAAGTTTGCATGAATTGCTTGCCCAGCTTGCATATCATTTGCTCCAGCAAACGCATAGCTTGGGTCATCATTTTTAAAGTTATAGAGATAATGGATACGTGTTGAAGCGGTCCATTTGGGATTAAACCAATATGTGGCAGCCCAATAAGGATCAAATGAAACAGCGTTATTACTGGGGTTAATATCTTTTTGCTGGTCGTATTCCCCAGTAGGTAAATTCACCTGAAATTCAAAACGATGTACAAACTTCGGCCCTTGTGCACCCATGATTGGATCGAACTGAATAAAAGGTCCAATCATAATGTCCCCAAAGCCACTTTGAGCTTTAATTACAGCATTATTCAAGCCATCATCCATGTCCATTTTGCTGACAAAAGGAACCAGAAAATTTATGCCTAGACTGGCTTTATCTTTTACTCGGACATTCGATAAATAACTAATCTGCTCAACTAGTACTTGATAATTTAAATCTGTTTTAGGTAAACCTAATTTTTGTCCATTGGCATCGACCAGTTTATTACTATCGTAATTTTGAAAATAGGTTTGAGCATACCAACCGGGCCCTGCGGGTAATCCGCCATCGAGAAAGCTAGTCATACCTAAGTTTACGGTCGGTAAATCATAGGCATGAGAAACTAATGGCAAACCTAATAATGTCCCTGCTAAAAAGCCATGCTTAATTAAAGTGCTTTTCATCTTCTTATTTCCTATAAAAAAATCACGACCGGATTGATCGTGATTGTGGTGAATTAATGTGCTAATTCAGGATGTTCTGCGGCAATCCGATACTTTCCTGCGTGGAATACCAATGGTTCACCTTGGCGTTGTTGGTATTGTTCAATTTGACCAATAAAAATCAGGTGATCTCCGCCCTCATACTGATTTACATTTCGGCAAACCAAGGTTGCGAGTGCATCGGACAAAATTGGAACGCCTGCATCGCATTGCTGATGGGCAATACCTGCAAATTTATCTTCAGCACCCCGAGCAAAATGTCCTGAAAGCTGATGATGCTCTTGTGCCAACATGTGAATGGCAAAATATTCAGCCTCTACGAAATCAGACAAACTTGGCGCTGTTTTTGAAAGACTCCACAAAATTAATGGTGGGTCTAAAGATAGCGATGAAAATGAATTGGCTGTCATTCCTATTTTTCGACCATCTTTACCACGAGTTGTAATCACGGTAACGCCAGTTGCAAACTGTCCAAGCAAATTACGGATTTCTCTCGGGTTTTCAGCATTAATTGCTTGTAAAGCTAAAGTTTCAATTGTGTCCATTTTTCATATCTCCCTTTGACTATGACCTAGGCTACTTTTGCTGCGGTTTTTGAGGCCAAGAATGCTTGAGCCTGATTTGCATCAAACCACCAAGGAGCAAAGGCACGAGGGTCATCAAAGTTATTGGCCATAATGGAAGCAATGCTCTGGTTTTGGCTTGCGGCTGCTAATAGCTCAACAACATGGGGCTGCGGTGGTACTAATAAGCTATTGGTCCAAGCCACGACTTTTTCTGCATAAGCCCAATAACGTTCAAAAGTTTGAACCATCCATTGTTCACTAAAGTTTTGATTATCATTGGCTAAAATGGCATCGAAATAGATTTTGCTACACTTAGCAGCGTTGTTTGAGCCTTGACCAGTAATCGGATCATTCACCACCAAGGCATCTGCCATACCAAAAATTTTCTTGCCAGACGGTAAGGTTAAAACGGGTTTGCGTACTGTCGGTGGGAAACGCCCTGCTAAATATCCACCAGCATCGGTTAACTCAACATTTGTGCAGCGTTCATATTCCCAAGGCACAAATTTCTTGAGTAAGTCTAAACTGCACTGCAAATGCTGTTCCGGTGTTTTGACGTCTTGCCAACAGTCCATTGGCCCATTTGGAATACCTTCAAAGACCATGATGTCGCAAGGACCATTCACGGTAAGTGCGGGAAATGAAAAGTATTCGCCGACTTCAGGAATAATGTTAAAAGTGACACGAGAATAAGGTGAAATTGGCTTCATGTTCTTGACATAGGTCAAAGCCAAAGCGCGCTGAGGTTTATCAAAGACACTGCGTGCATCATCACGCTCAAACTGTTTAACGACTTCACCTTTACCAGCGGCGAGTAATACAAGTTCGTAGTCGTTTGCGAGTTGTTCTAACTCTTCTATTCCAACATCCTGAATCACCAATTGACCGCCACGGCGTTCAAATTCTTCCATCCAATATGGCATTTTGACGCGTTGGTCGACCGATTGAGCGTAGCGCTCAAGACGAGCACTCCATTCAAATGCTTTACCACCATTTTCAGGATTAACTAAAGCCAGCCCGATGCCTTCTACCGCTGGACATTGTTCTTCCCAAAAATTTAGTCCCAAGTCACGTTCAGTTTGTAAAGCGGTATGAAACATACACTGGCTTGACATGACTTTACCTTGACGGATTTCATCGGCAGTTCGGTTGGTGATCATGGTCACGTCATAGCCTGTATCTAATAAACCTAAACCAAGCTGTAAACCAGACTGCCCTGCTCCAACAATTGCAATACGGCGCATAATATTCTCCATAATTTTCTAAATGTGCTTTTAAAACGCTGTGCTATTCGGCTAAACGTGGAATAGCAGGCTGTGATCCTTCAGGGCCCATCACTGAATATCCGCCATCGACCGCATAATCTGCTCCGGTGACAAAACTTGCAGCGGGTGACAATAAAAACAAAACAACATTGGCGACTTCTTCGGGATGACCCAATCGGCCTAGCAAGTGATAATCGGCTGCCACGCTATCGGCTTTTTCGCGGTTATTAGCGCTGACTTCTGCAATGACACGAGACCATGTCCAACCCGGTGAAACGGAGTTGACACGAATACCGTCGGCAGCAAAATCCATTGCCATGCTTTGTGTGAGTTGACGTATCGCGGCTTTAGAAACCGGATATAACCAGCGTCCTGTTTGTGCCACTTTGGCCGAGATTGAAGTAAAATTAACGATTGAACCTTGCTGCTTTTTTAGGTCATGGTATAAAGCACGGCTCAGCTCAACTGTAGAGACCAAATTAATATCGAGTGCTTGTAACCAGTCCTGACGTGAAGATTTAAAACCGTCATCTAAGTAAGTACATGCCAAATTCACCAAGTAGCTCACTTCACCTAAATGTTGATGAATATCTGCCACAGCTTGTTGAATAGCCACATCGCTGGTTAAATCGGTTTGAATAAACATCACATCATGGTTAAAGCTTTCTGCAATTGCCTTGCCTTTGGCATCGATATCTAAGATAGCGACATGAGCACCAGCACTCACTAAAGCTTGTACAACAGCTTTACCAATCAGTGTTGCGCCACCGCTCACCACAGCGACTTTTCCTTTTAAATTTATATTCATTGCAAATACTCCTTAATTGATCGGCTTGCCTTCACTACTTGACCAAGATGGCATCAACGTATTTGAAGGAAGATCTTCATCAAGAAGTTTTCGTGCTGTCTCAACACCTGCAACGGGTAAGCCTGTTGGGTCTAATAAACCAATTTGAACGAGTACCGACGCTTGGTCCCAGTAAATATGCTCATGGCACAACTTTGAACCTCTGAACTGGATTACACCTAACATTGGAATTTCGACATATTTACCAGTCGGTTTTACACCTGGTAATAACCAGTCAATTTCAGCATCGTGGGTAAAGCTCATAATGAATTCGTCTACCACTTGCGTTGAGCCAACCGTACGAGAGATCGAAGTGATCTTCATATCTTTCGGGTTCTGGTGAACAAAGTGATATTGATAAAAACGGGCAAGCTGGCTTTGGCCTACACCACCAGTTAAAGTTGGAATATGGTTGACATAAGGTTCTGCGACCATTGTTGCCATGGTTGCTGGGACATCACGCGTATCGAACTCATGCCGAATATGCTCTTCCCATAGCGCCACTAGGTCATATTTCGGCCCAATCGTTTCATGTAGTACTGTTACTGTACGCTCGTGAGCAAAGCGTGCTGAAGGTTTGTGGTAATGGTTGCTTTTTGGTCGTGCAAAGGCATGATCAACACCTTCGTAAACATAAGCTTGTACATTTGAATATCGGTTAGCTGCATCAACAATCCCTTGTCTCGCATCTGGCGGTGTAAATTGGTCCAGTTCTGCAATATGTAAAACCAAACGTCCTTTTACGTTGGCTAACTCATCTAACGCTTTTTCAATGCCTACACCGTAATAACCTACAGCACATGCTACTTCCGAAAGTCGACAACCCGCAAGATAAGCAAGCTTTCCACCTAAACAATAGCCCACTACGCCGAGGCCTGTAGAGGTATCACATTCTGGTCGTGTCTTTAAAAAAGTTAAGCTGTCTTGAATATCTTCAACACCGAGGTTTTCGTCATATTGCTGATAAAGTTCAAAAGCTTTTTGAAAATCTTCTGGTGTGTAACCCAGTTCAATATTAGGTGCTACACGCCAAAATAAATCAGGTACTAAAACGGTATAGCCTTCTTCTGCAAGAAAATCTGCCTTTTCCCGCATTGCTGCATTCACCCCAAAGATTTCCTGACAAAGCACCACACCAGGTCCTTTTCTTGTTTCTGGTGTCGCTAGATATGCACTGAACTGCTTTCCAGATGCAGTTTTAATTTGAATGGTTTGACCAGCCATAGTGTCAACTCCTGACATTGTTATGGCTTTATCTTCTATCTGAAATTTTTTTTAGACTGTCCAAAAGCTGCAAGCATTATCCAATCTCTGCGCAATTATCAAAATCAATCAAACTGGATAAAAATTAAAAACAAAGAAACATCTATATTTCAAAAACTTAAATTAAAAAATTAAATTACTGCTTTTTATCTAATTTGGAAAAAATGGATGAAGATTAGGACTTATAGGATAGTGAAGACTGGCTAAAAATAGTTCAATCAAAGATACAGGTTTTGTAACGAATACATTGAATTACTCAGGGAATTAAATAATTTTAAGAAGGAATACATATGAAAACGATAGATGCGAATACGATTATCAATCGTGAAAAACTGTCTCCCTTACAGTGGGTGGTTTTTATTCTAGGCTTTTTTGTCTTTTTCTGTGATGGTCTAGACACAGGAATTATTGGTTTTGTTGCTCCGGCATTACTAGATGACTGGGGAATTACCAAGCCTCAACTTGCACCAGTTTTAAGTGCAGCCTTAGTTGGCATGTCAATTGGTGCAATCATTTCGGGACCCTTAGCCGATAAATTTGGCCGTAAAGGTGTTATTGTTTTTACAAGCCTTTTGTTTTCCATTTTTACCATTTTGTGTGGCTTTGCCAATTCAACTCAAGACTTAATGATTTATCGCTTTATTACAGGTGTAGGTCTAGGCGCGGCCATGCCAAACATCAGTACCATTGTCTCAGAATATATGCCTGTAAAACGTAAAGCATTTCTTACAGGTCTTGCTGGCTGTGGATTTATGCTGGGTATTTCTTGTGGCGGTGTGTTGTCAGCTTATCTATTAGAAAGCTATGGCTGGGCCAAAGTGATTATTATTGGCGGAAGCATTCCCCTAATTTTAGTGGTTGCTTTATTACTTAAATTACCTGAATCAACTCAATATTTGATTACACGTCATCAGCAAGATAAAGCACAGCGTATTATAGAAAACATTCAAGGTCATTCTTTTCAAGAGCCTGTAAAACTTGTTTTAACTCAAGCAGAAACTGTATCGGATGAAAATCCAGTTAAAGTGGTTTTAGGAAAGTATCTTTGGGGTTCAAGCATGCTTTGGCTCTGCTGTTTTACTAGTCTTTTGGTGTTCTATCTTTTAACAAGCTGGATGCCAACGATTTTAAAAACAGCAGGTTTCAGTACCCACCAGTTTAGTTTAATTGCCGCGATTTTCCCTTTTGGTGGTGTAATTGGCGCAACCATTATGGGATGGTACATGGATAAACTGAACCCAACTACAGTTATTAAATATTCATATCTGATTGCTTTCGTCCTATTCATTGTTGCAGGTTTGGTGAGCTCAAATATTTTCTTATTGGGTCTTACTATCTTCTTAATTGGTGCATTACTCGCTGGTGCACAGTCTTCATTACTGCCACTTGCAGCTATGTTCTATCCAGCAGTATGCCGCGCGGTTGGTGTTTCATGGATGCATGGTATTGGTCGTATCGGTGCAATTTTAGGCGCCTTCTTTGGCTCGCTCATTTTCACTTTCAACCTAGGCTTAAGCGGTATTTTCTTTATTCTAGCAATACCAACCTTCATCTCATTTATTGCACTTAGCCTAAAAGTAATTTATGAGAAATCTAAACACAAACAAGTGTTAAAGCTCGAAGAAAGCCTATAAATATTAATCGATAAATAAAAAACTGATTTAGTTGCCTAAATCAGTTTTTTATTTGGAAAATTAAATATCAGAAAATTTTGCCTTTGGTCTCACTTGGGTTTTCTCCAAATTCTTCACGATACTCTTGAGAAAAACGGCTTAAATGGTTAAAGCCCCAGTCATACGCAAGCTTTGAAATAGAAACCTTTTTATCTGCTCCTGTAGTGCTCAAGATTTTGTAAATTTGTTGAAGACGATATTTTTTCAAATACGACATTGGGCTGGTGCCGTAGTATTGTTGAAATTCATCATACAATTTTGATTTTGAAACCCCAGCCAAACGCTGCAAGTCTTCTGCACAGATTTCTTCGTGAGCATGTTCAATAATAAAATTACGAACCTTTCGAATATAAGCTGGCTCATCTTGATGTGAGAGTGACTTTAAAGCTTCAGAGTAGTTGTTTTCTTGAGATAATAGTAAGGCTTTAATTACAAAATTTTCATAGTCTTCAGATAACATCTGTAAACCATAAAAATTGCTATATTGCGATTTTAGCTGTAAAAAATTCTGAATATTCTTCCACCATGCACCAATCAGTTGCTCCGAGTCCAAATGCATTTCAGGATTAAAAATGATAGGCGTTTCTATAGGTTTGTTCAGTAGATCCGCAAGAACAATCTGCATACTCCGCTCAGGAATAACCACCTGAAATTTTCTACAGTCTTTATCGATAATCAGATCTTGTTGATCATTATTTGAAACAATTAGGCCTCTGTTTTCATCAGATTGATAATGTGCACCACGAATGTTGAGAGCTTGTCGCCCCTGTATAGGTAAACTAATGCTATACGCTTTTAAATTTGAGATGTTGATAGCGACGTTTGCACCATAACTGATTGTGCCGATTGCCATTTTTTTATTGGGCAAACGCATTCCGTCATAGTGGAAATCGAGATTATCTTTGTAAATTGTGTCTAGACGGTGTTCACCACAAATTGTGGACATTAGATTCTGCGCAAATTCAGCTTTGCGTGAATAATGATTGAGCTCCATCTGTTGGCTGAGTGATATCATATCCTTTTCACCTAGCTAAAACTTATTGCTAAAAAAGCAACTTGTATGCCAATTAATATCCTTTAATTGACGAGTTTTCCTGAAAAATATCTAATCAGGAAATAGCGTAAATATTACTTTCTCATACTCTATTAAATTTTAAAAATGGAAATAAGTTAAATACCTTTAAAGTATAAATTTATACCCTAACGAACTTATTTTCTTAGTTTTTTATAACAAGTTATAGTAGAGATAAAGCATTATTTTTAACAGTAGATAATCATAAATTTTTAACGAATAAAAAACCGCTTATATAGAATAAGCGGTTTTTATAAAACAATTAAATTATTGGGCCGTATAACCGCCATCCATCACGACAGCTTGGCCTGTTACCCCACCTGCTTTTTTACTCGCAAGGAAAATTGCATAATCAGCGATTTCTTCGACAGATAGCAAACGCTTTTGAGGAACCATTGCCAAAATTACATCCTCAAGTGCACTGTCTAAACTTACATTACGGGTTTTAGCCAAATCTGCAATTTGACCACGGACCAATGGTGTATCTACATACCCCGGACATAAAGCATTTACCGTAATACCATCACGTGCACATTCCAAAGCTGCAACTTTTGTTAGGCCAATTACGCCGTGTTTAGCACTGTTATAACCTGCCTTTCCAGCGAAACCAATCAAGCCATTAATTGAAGCCATATTAATAATACGGCCATATTTTTGAGCTTTCATGATTGGAAAAACATGTTTAATACCAATAAATGCCCCTGTTAACATAACCTGAACTAGCTTTTGAAAAACAGCCGTTGGAAACTCTTCAATAGGTGCAACATGTTGGAAACCAGCATTATTAATTAAGATATCAACCGTACCAAAGGTCTTTTGAGTCAGCTCAATGGCTTGTTTATAAGCGTCTTCATCGGTCACATCACATGGTGCAGATAATGCTTCAAAGCCTTGCTCTTTAAGTGAATTCGCCGTTTCTTGGCACTTTTCGGCATTCATATCAGAAATAACAACTTTGGCACCTTCTTGAGCAAATTTCTTAGCAATCTCTAGACCGATACCACTTGCAGAACCTGTAATAAAAGCAACTTTACCGTCTAAAAGTTTAGTCATCTATTTACTCCTTAATACTTATAACGTGCTGATTTAAACAATACCCGTTACGGTAAAGACCGTAATCACCACAAATACCGCTAATGTCTTAATTACTGTGACTGCAAAAATATCTTTATACGATTGTTTATGGGTTAAACCTGTAACAGCAAGTAAAGTAATGACAGCACCATTATGCGGAAGCGTATCCATACCGCCTGACGCCATCGCAACCACACGGTGCATGACTTCTGGTGGAATACCAGCAGCTAAAATCGCAGCGTTATAGTGTTCAGCCATCGCACTTAAAGCGATACTCATACCACCAGAAGCTGAACCGGTAATACCTGCTAATACTGTTGTAGTCACAGCCCCATTCACTAAAGGGTTTGTAAAAGTACTGCTCATTGCATGACTAATCATGGCAAAGCCCGGTAATGACGCAATAATTGCACCGAAACCATACTCAGAGGCCGTATTCATTACTGCTAAAAGTGAGCCACCAATACTGGCATTAATGCCCTCTTTAAAATTCGTCGCTACACGTTGATAATCAAATAAAATTGCAGAAATAATCCCGACAATAAGCGCAAGACCAACCGCCCAGATCGCACCAGTTTTTGCTACATCTACGGTGTAGTCAGCTAAACCGACAGTGGCAAAATCAAAGCCATTTGGGTACCACTCTTTAATTGCTTTAGACAAATATTTGTTCATTACCGCAACAAGAATAAGGGGTACAAACGCTAAGAACTGACGAGCTGTACTTCCATTATTTTGCAGAGTCATTTCGACTTCAATTTCTTGAGACTGCATATTGTCTATACCAAAACCAGAGAATCCTTCCCCAGCTTTTGCAGCAGCACGGCGACGCCATTCTAAGTAGCTTAAACCCATGCATAAAACAAAAATAGCACCAATAATTCCTAAGAAAGGTGCGGCATAAATATTGGTACCAAAGAATGTAGTTGGAATTACGTTTTGGATTTGTGGAGTACCCGGCAATGCATCCATGGTGAATGTAAATGCACCAAGCGCGATGGTTCCCGGAATTAAACGTTTTGGAATATTAGCTTGTCTGAATAACTGATTGGCAAAAGGATAAATGGCAAATACAGCAACAAATAAACTTACACCGCTGTAGGTTAAAATTGCACCTAATAGTACAACGGTTAAAATTGCTTTTTTTGCTCCAATCCATCTTACTATGGTTCTAGCAATAGACTCAGCAATTCCTGACATTTCAACGACTTTACCAAAAATTGCCCCGAGCAAAAACACAAGAAAGTAATCTTTAATAAAGTTCACCATTTTGGGCATAAAGACACCCGAATAAAACGGTAAAACATTGGCTGGGTTAATGAGTAAAACTGCAAGTAAGGCACAAATTGGTGCCATGAGAATGACTGAAAAGCCCTTGTAAGCTGTGTACATTAACAGCCCAAGCGAAAGTAAAATTACAAATAATTCCCACATATATTCCTTCTCCATAAAGAATAAATATTTTAGAAATTCCATATCTATTTGATTAATTTTAAGTTTATTAGATTTATTTCGATATCCTGCAAAATAAATGCAAAATTCCTGCAAAACAGTTAAATCTAATAATCATTTTACTGACATAAGTGACAACATCTATTTTGAAGCTTTATATAAAGATTTCTTTTTTAAGATGTTGTATTTTTCATGTAAATAACCATCTAGACATTACATCTATTAGAGTTATTTTTGTACTGATATTTGAGAGGAATTACAAAAGCATAAAAGTATTAATTTTCTAGTTTTTATATGCTCATTACATAAAAAAGCCCTCCGTAGAGAGCTTTTAAAGACGCGGGTTCAACTCCCGCCATCTCCACCGAAATATTAGTTTCTATTCAGCAAATGATATCGATCCATTGGTGGTAAATGCCAAGGATGAGTATCTATACGCTTGTGTAACTCAGCTCTCTTATCTTTTTCAATGAATGACCAAGCAACAAAGCCACCATCATTGAAATAGTCATGGATTGCTGCAGCCATGTGCGGATTAATTCCTCGTACAGCAGGTCCAAACTGTCTCCACCATCCGCTTAACCAAGCCAGATATATCGCCATGGCTCTAACATTGGTATCTAGTCCTGTATTACCGTTTTTATTACTCATAAGAGCAATGAGATGATGAACGTATTCAACAGCTACAGGAATTTGGTCAAATGGAATCTCATCTATACCTTCTACAGCAAACCGCTGGTGCACCAGTTTGTAGGCATCAGAGAAATTCAGGTTTTTAGTTTTGGCCACTAGTAAGTGAATGGCATCGTTGAGAGCTACACGTTCGGATTTATGAGTTTTATATTTTGGTTGAACTTCCCTATCTAGAATATCTAAAACCCATTTACGGAATTGTTTTGCAATTGCTGTTTTGGCAAACATTGCAATAAGGTGACAACCTCGAAGTGAAAAAACCCGTATACCCAAATTGGGTAGCTTAGGATTATTAATAAGCTGCGTCATATTCTCTGTAAACTCATCCGAATTACGGTTGAAAATTTTACTAACAGCATTTTCCTGCTTATAACCTAAAGCCTGTGCTAATTCGGAAGATGTGATCCAAACTTTTTCATCATTTTGTTGTATAGGATGTAATGTTACTGTATTGAATGTTAAACTCTTCATATCAATTTTCTCGCTGAAGATTGGTAAATCGCCCCGAGATCCGCCAAGATTGTTCGGGGCGTTTTTACACCCCACTGGGGTGTTTTTAAAATTTATTATTTCTCACCCCTCTTGTCAACCCCAGTGGGGTTTATTATTATGAAAATAATTTCCTAACGTTAGATCCACATTCATGAGTAAACATTTAGGGGTCGAATACAAAGTTCGAATGCCGCAAGAATTAAAAGATAAGATTGCAGATTCTGCTAAAGAACTAAATCGTTCTATGAATGCGGATATTGTGGCAAGACTTGAAGATAGCTTTCCTCCAACTAATCACCAAGAAGCTTATAAAAGATATATCAATAAAAGAATTCTGAACCTAACTTACACTATTGAACGTCTTGAACTTCAAATTGGTAATGCTAATTTTTTAATAAAAACAAATGCTAATGATATTGAAAAGACTACCAAATGGAACACAATTAAAGAATTTATGGTATTAGAAAAAGATAATGCTATAGAAAATTTAAAGAGTTTATACACTAAAGAATTTGAAAATATAGAAATGAAATCACTTGATGAAGAAACAAAAGAACTTTTAGTAAAATATGTAGATATAAAAAAAGCACCCTAAGGTGCTTTTTTTATTACTAAAATCTTAATCAACTTTGTTAAAGTTCTTTAAAACTTTGTAAGTAATGTCTTGATTAGTAGCATCGATTACTTCCAATAAAGCACCTTTATAACCTATTTGCTTAGATTGGCTTAAATCATATTCAACATCATTATTGAATGCAGGACGTGCTTGATTACTTGAGAATTCACGATAGCCTACATTAATTTTATTTCCGAATTTTCCACTATAAATTAAAGTTTGTTGGAAGGAATTATCTGATGCAATTGCTACTGTCTTCATGGTAGCTTGATGTTTATCAGTACAGTTTTTTGCATTAAATACTGTTACTACACAAAGCTTACCTTCAGTATCTAGCATAACTACTTTAAATGGGTCAGCTAAAGGGTTTTTCTGAACTATTCCTCCACCACTGACTGTATTGAATGGCTGAAAATATTGTCCTTTTTCATTTTGGCCCGTTTTTAAGTAGAAGCCTGAAGTAAGTGAATAGGCAAAACTAATTTTAATATTTTCAGGCACATTTAGAACTTCACGGTCGACTACCATG
This sequence comes from Acinetobacter sp. ABJ_C5_2, assembly GCF_044538485.1. Classification (NCBI taxonomy): domain Bacteria; kingdom Pseudomonadati; phylum Pseudomonadota; class Gammaproteobacteria; order Moraxellales; family Moraxellaceae; genus Acinetobacter; species Acinetobacter sp. ABJ_C5_2. Next base: position 63,670 of record NZ_JBIUCS010000015.1, read on the forward strand.
CCTTGTTCAAGCATTTGGTCTCCTACAAATGCTTTATTAACTGAACCAATTGGCGGTTTGCTTATATTTTTAGGGACAGCTTGATAATTGTAGGATGGAGAAGCGCAACCAACCATGCCAATACTTAAAATTAGTAAACTAATATTCTTTTTCATGATTTAACCAGTTTTATAAATTTAACTAACTGTAACAAAATGATTACTAATTGTCACATTGTAAATTTTAATGTAATCTTTTAAAAATTAACCTAATATTTTGTATCTATATAGATCATGGAAATAAAATATTAGGCTGGTTAGTAGTTGAAAAGCATTATGAGTAAATAGATAGAAAATCGCATAAGGGAAAATGATGTGATTTAATTTTATTCTTAGATGCTATTAAAATAATAGATGTATGATGAGGTAGAGTAATTGTGGATGAAAAAATAAAGAAAATTTTGACGCAATGTTTAGATTGCAAACGAGAAACTAATCACGAAATAATTGCTACTAAACTATATGAAACCTATATTCCTTATGAATATCACGATGGTAAAGAATATTCGATTGTTCAATGTCGAGGATGTGATCAGGTCTCTTTTTTAAAAACATACCATGATTATGAATCAATATATCCAACAGGCTACAATGATGATTTTGAACATGTCAGGTCATATACTAATTATTATCCTGATGCATCTCAAATTCTCACTAAATATAAACGTTCGCTACCTAAGGATTTATATACAATTTATTCAGAAACAAAAGTTGCCTTTACCCAAAACCTTAATATTTTTACAGCAATCGGAATCAGATCTATTATTGAATGTATCTGTAAAGATAAAAAAGTTATTGGAAAAAATCTTGAAAAGAAGATTTCAAATTTAAAAAACCTTGGTGATATTTCTAAACGAGATGTTGATCTACTACATAGTCTAAGGTTTTTAGGAAATGACGCAGTTCATGAATTAATCAAACCAGAAGAAAATGATGTTAAGGTAGCTTTTGACATCATAGAACATTTAATTCAGGCAATCTATTTAATGCCTAAAGAATTAAAAAACACTAATTTTAAAGTTCATTTAGATGAATATACAAAATTTGAAAATTTTATTATCGAAATGATTAGAAATCATATTGGTTTTGATTTTAGCTACAATTATTCTATTAAAAAGTTAGTTAGTCCTCGTGGTAAAATCCCTTATGGTAAGTTTAGTGAATTTGAACAAGAACTTAACTCAAGAATAAATTCTGGAGATATTGATTGGATTGAAATTGTTTCAAATGAAGCTCAATCTAGTGAAAGTCAAAATGATAA
>NZ_JBIUCS010000016.1:0-62761 GCF_044538485.1 Acinetobacter sp. ABJ_C5_2
AATGATGTAGATACAAAACCATATAATAATCAAATATATTTATATATGGGCGGGATTGTTTCTGGCCAAAATTATAAAAGTACATACAGCAAGATTTATAAAAATATCAAAATGCCAATAGATAAGAATTCTTGTATCCCTATACCAAGTTCTTATTTTAATAAAGCAATACCCTTTGATGTTACTTTAGACATGGAACAATCTTATGCAAGAAGGATATGTGTAAATCAATCCTCAAAGAAAATTATCTTGACGGAAGTAAAGGACGGCTATGAATGTAGCAATCAGCCTTTTGATTATTCTGAAAAGAAAACCACTTTTTTAGATCGATTATTTGAATGGTTTAAGTAAATTTATCTTATGATAAATTTAGTTTTTAAATTATGAAAAAACTTATATATGCTATATTTTTACCTATCTTATTTGTGCTATCAGCTTGTGAAGAACAGAGTAAAGATTTAAATGTTGAAATTAAAAAAGATCAACTATGTATTTTTACTAATAAACCTAAGAACTATGGGACGGATAATTTTCTTGTGCATATAGGAAAAATTGATTTTTCTAAAGAATATACAAGTGAATATGAGAAAGCTTACGCTAAAACTATTTTACCTGTAGAAGAAAGTAATTGTGTATATATTCCTTTAAGTAAAATAAAAAAGGATACTCCATATAAAGTTACTCTTAGTACTATAAATAGCTCATTTAGTGCTCATATTTGCGTTCAACAAGAAGGTTCTCAATCTTCTCTCAAATATTTAGAAGCTGGCAAAGATGTATGTAAATAGATAGATAACTTATGTATAAAACGAAACTATCTCTAGCTTTAATCTGCACTATTTTAATGAATGTTGGATGTGCCCAACCGATTAGTCATGAGCTAAAAGCCATTGTTAAAAACAATGATTTATGTATCTATACTGATAATAAAAATACATATCTTGATCCAGATAATTATTTCATTGTCTTTGTTGGAGAATATAAGCCGAACCAAAAATTTGAAAGTATTTATGATAAAACTTATCAAGGTAAAGGTGTAAAATTTCCTATTAAATCAGAAGATTGTTTATCTATTCCCGCTTCAGTTTTTGAAGATAAAAAGATATATGATGTTAACTTGGAGTCTAATAAAAATTTCTCTAAGTTAATCTGTATATCTAAAAAGAAAAATATTTTAAGTGCTAAAGCCGTAAGTCCAGAAGATACGACATGTAATTAAAATTTTAAAATCTATTTGATACCAAGCCATTACCTACCCAGTAATGGCTTTTCTATTTCCACAAACACTCTACTTTAATACGATTGTCATTTCACACGCTTGACGACAACACAAGCGAATACCATTCTTTGCAAGCTTGTTCTGTTCTTAGTAATTTTAAATATGATCCTTATATATACATTATATGGGAAAGCCCAACTGTTGCTGAGTTTGTTAAATATAAAAATACGACTAAAAGATTTTTAGACTATAATTTAGAATCACAGGCTGAAATTTTGGCTGACTATTGGTTGTTAAAAATAATTATGATGTGAGTTATATGCTTGAAAGAAATAGAAAGAATGTTGTAGGTAAGAGTAGAGATAAAGTTCTTGCTATGTATGAACAAAAAATTCGTCAAGTAATAAAATAAATACACTAGGAACTATTAAAGTGAAAGATTCGTCTGTTGGTAATAAAGTAATATTGGTTATTTTCGGTATATTTTTCTTGTATTTATGCTATATCACATTTGGTTTTTTTTCTAAAAAAGAAGAAAATAAAATTAAGGTAAATATAAGTAACTCAGATATCCATTTTCTATTAAATAAAGATGGAATAATAGTTCATGGGTATGAAGTAAGAAGCTTGGTTGATAAGAAAGAAAATAGTTTAGAATATAAGGAAATTTTGCAAAAAAATGTTGAAAAAAGAGTAGCCGAGATTGTTATTGGTAATTATAAAAGCAACGGAATTGAAGAAAAGAAACCTTACTATATTTCTATTTCAAGAGAGGGACTTTTTAATGAGCCCGGGGTGGTAATTCAAACATTAAATTTTTGTATTAAAGATCACAATATATTTTCTTCTAAAGGTGACGAAGAAAGCTTTGTACGTGAATGCATTAATTAGTATGAATTACAGTTTTCATATTTTTGTTCACTAAAAAGGTTCTCTGTCTTCTATCAAATTTTTGGAAGCTGGCAAAGACCGGTGTCCATAGAATAACTTTTGGAAAGACATGGAAGATTAGTCGAAAAATGGTTAAGAAAATAGCAATAAAGATGCCTTATCACTATTTGAAGAATAGCCATTTTTCTATGATATGGACTTGCTGTTTTGTGGCTTCAATTAGGTGAGGAGAATTCTCTGAAGTCCATGTTTCATCGCACCAATCGCAAGCATCGTAGAAAGATTCGAGCCAAGCAGGATAGTAAATTATATTATCTGGAAGATCTCTTGGAGCACCCATAAAACTTGTTTCTAAATTACTGAAAATAGTACATAGCTGAACTGGGCTTAGATTGTTTTCTTGATAATTATTTAAAATATTTAAAAAAAATCGAGCTGCTAATATTTCTGCTTCAATACAATTATATGAAAAAATAGGGTCTGTTAAGTTTATGATTCGCAGTAATAAAGAATTATAGTCATTAAATGGTAGTAGTAATTCGGTAAAAAAATCTATATGGACATCTTCGTTTTCTTCAATATATTTATTAATCTTTTCTGTCCTTTCTTGAGCTGAATATTCTCCATAATAAAACTCGATATATAAAGTCTTTAATGTCATTAGTTGAATCTAATTATTTTGTAATGAAAATATATCATACTAAAAATATTAGAAATTTCATAATGAACTAAACTATAACTTAAACCTATAAATAAATTTTATTCCCCAACCGCTCTACTTTAATACAATTGTCATTTCCTACGCTTGACGATAACAAAAGCGAATACTATCCTTTGCCTGCTGGCCTACATTGCCAGTCGACTTTGACAGGTCGGATAGCCAACGCACACGAAAAAGTCTCTCTTTTTTGTGGGCATCCCTGCGTGCCCCCTCTGCGGTGGAACGGGAGGGGGACACCTTCGGGTGTGCTGATCTTTTGGCTATCAGTCTGTCAACCTTCTCTCGTTTCACCACCATTATTTGACAGTAATATGGTGAAGCTTCTTTATAGCCAAAGGAGTTCGCTAATGCGTACTATTTCTTCTCATTTATTGGCCTACGCCAAAATCTCTCTGCCCATACCATTTAAACAGTCTATAAATCGGTTTAATCGACTCTAGGTCTTTACGTCTTAAGAATCGTTACGACTCAAAAATCATAGCAACAATAAACCCGAGATAGGTGAGCACACCTTTGTTGTGCCGCTTTTGTATGCCTGTTTTTAGCGCTCAATTTAAGAGTGACGGCATTTCTATCTCTTTTATATACAACAAAAAATTATTTTAAACGGTACAAATATGCCACCTTTAGTACTTTCTACACGTGCTTTAAAAGTTGTGAATAAAGCAATTCATTTATTTCACCATCACGGCTTTCACTTAGTGGGCGTTGATAGAATTATCAAAGAGTCTGAAATTACAAAAATGACGTTTTATCATTACTTCCAATCCAAAGCGCGGTTTATTGAAATCTGCCTACTTGTGCAAAAACAACGTCTTCAAGACAAAGTCGTTGCAATGGTGGAATATGACCAAGACTCAAACGTGAGAGACAAACTCAAAACACTATATGACTTACATACAGACTTGGAAGGGCCGTATTACCTGTTATTGAAAACCATTTTTGAAACTAAAAATACATATTCAAACGCTTATCAACTCGCCATTAAATATAGAACTTGGCTAATCAATGAAATCTATAGTCAGCTTAGAACGTTAAAAGCGGATGCCTCATTTCATGATGCCAAACTACTTCTGCATATTATTGAAGGAACTATTATTCAAAGGCTCAGTCATAACGATGTAGATGAGCGGGACAAACAATTCGAATATTTTATAGCGATGTTTTTATAGAGATGCTCTAAAAATAAAAGCCCCGAGGTTGGGGCTTTTACTGTATTAGGGACTAACCAAAGTTCTTACCACTTATGGCTATAAGTCACTTTAAGCGTTATACCATTTGCAACTAAATGGCTAGTGTTATCGTTCGTTCTTAATAATTGGCTATAAAGCGGGTAGTACTTGCGGTTAAACATGTTTTCTAGGCCAATGGTCATGGTGTCTTTCTTGTTAAGCGCAAAACTACTGATTAAATCTGCTGTGGTATAAGATTTTACATCGTAGCGACCAAAACTGTTCTTACCATCTAAACGGTAATCTTCTGAACCGAAGTAAGTTGCTTGTAGACGGTTTGTCCAAGTTTCAGTTGGGCTATAAGAAATATAACCTGTGAGTTTTAATGGTGGAATACGGAAGCCCGTCATGTCTTGTTCAGCACCGTTTTGCGGTTTTTCACGGCCTTTCATCCACGTAACACTACCGCCAGTTCCCCACACATTTGCATCATCAAGATAATCAAGTGTTGCTTCAACCCCAGTAACTTTCTCTTTGGTTCGGGCTAGAACTAAACCATTATTGAATGATTGAACAGCACCCAAGTCAGAAGTAGAGTGGAATACAGCTAAGCTTGAAGAAAAGTTATCAAAGTTACCTTTCCAGCCGAGTTCGTAGTTATCAACTTTTACAGGCTCTAAGAATGATGATCCAAGGTTAAAACCTTCACCAGCATTACGAATAATTAAACCGACATCAGGTAACTGAAAACCTTGGTTAAACGACGCATAAATCGAGTGCTGGTCGTTTGGTGAGAAAGTCACATTGGCATTGTACAACCATGCATCAGCTTTTACTTTTCCGCCCGGAACCGTGTAAGGGTTAGGTTTGCCTAATTGTGATAATGGAACAAAGCTATCAATTTGCGCATAGCTGTCTTCATAGCGTGTACCAGCTTCTGCTGACCATTGGTCATTAAAGCGGTGTTTTAGCTGTACAAAACCACCGACACTTTGCGTGGTGAGTTCAGGTAAATAAATCAGTTTGCCGATTTTTACAAACTCTAAGCCGCCCGATTGATCATAAATTTTTTGATCAAAAATATCTAAAGGCATCTCACTTTTTTCACGGCTAAAGTCACCACCCCAAACTAAAGATGTATCACCTAAAAACTCAAGGGGAGTGGTCACCGTTAAGCGGCTACCGAGTACATTATTTTCTTGATAAATCTGGTCGACTTGTTTACCACGGTTGGCATTTGCACGGGCATCAAACGGTGAAAAACGGGTAAAGAAGTCGCGGTAATAAATTTGAGCATCAACCTTATTACCAAAAAAGTCTTTATGGTTATAGGTCAAATTGTAGATCTGGTTTTCGTTTTTATTTTGGTCTTTGAGCTTTAAGCCTTTAATGGCTTTGGCTGGCACAGTTCCAGCAGGAGCTTTTTTAACACTTGGGTCAGATGCATAATCTGAGTCTTGCTCGGCATTATAGTAGTTTGCAGCAAACTGGAGGTATTGGTTGTCATCAATGTGATAACCCAGCTTACCGCCGATGCTATAGCCATTTGAGTCGTAAAGGTCGCCCTGACTTGGTTCCGGTGCAACACGGTCACCACTTGCATCGTACGGGCTACCAATACGTTGGTAACCAAAGTCGAGCGCATAGTCAAAAGCGTTGAAACTGCCCGTAAAATACTGGTGAATATCGCCACTTAAAGCATTAGAACGGAAATTTGTGAGTGGTGTTTGTAGCCCAACGACCGTTTTAGCTGTAGGCTCACCGCCAGCCGCTTTCGTAGTAATTGAAATAATACCGCCCGCAGCACCGCCACCATAAATTGCGTTACTACCACGAATCACTTCAATGTTGGCAATACTTTCAGGGTCAATGGCTGAAAGTCCTCTCGCTGTATCACGAGTGAGGTTCATTGGAACGCCATCCACCAAAATAAGCGCATTACGGCCACGTAAAGTTTGACCATAGTCGGTAATGGTTCGGCTTGAGTCCGATAGGCCCGGTACAGCTTTGGCTAAAACAGTCGCAATGTTTCCAGACGATCCATTTTTCAAAAGTTCAATTTGTTTTTCATCGAGCTTGGTGACTTGCTTAGCAGAGGTAGAGAGTTCATCTGCACGTGAAGCGGTAATGGTAATGGTAGGAAGGGCTTCAGGCTTTTTTTCTGTTTCTGTGGTATCAGAAGTTGAAGCTGCAAATGCTGAGTTTGAAAGAATAATGGCTCCACCAAGTGAAAGAAGTGGGATGATATTTTTAACTTCAGACTTTCTTGTAAAAAGTTTATTACTTTTCTTATTTGCCATTGTCTCGCCCTGAGAGTGATTTTAAATTGAGCGAATTATAAATGAGAATCATTGTAATTAACAATATTATTAATTGCTTTAAAATAATATATTTGAAATTTATTCAATGAATTAGGGGAATAGGAATTTATTCCCCTAAAAAGGTGTGAACAGTTATGAAATATCTTTAAAGGTATTTAGATGGTTTTGATGGGCACGTCGGATAATGCTGCGGTCATCCCCGAGTACAAAAAGCTGAACGGATTGTTGTTTCCAAGCTGCAATATCTTCAGGTTGTCGAGGAATAGCACAGAAATGTTTTTGGCTATTTTTAGTCTTTAAATACATCTCTTGAACTTTTTCTTTCACTTTTGGATGGCTAGTTTGCCACGGCATTCCCATCGATTGAGAAAGGTCGGCAGCACCTTCAAGAATAATATCGATACCTTCAACTTTTAATATTTCATCTAGTTGTTCTAGGCCTTCCAAGCTTTCAATCATGGCAATGACAACAGTCTCGTTTGCAGCCTGTTCAACAAAACTCGCTAAATCGTCCATGCCATATCGATTTAATCTAGTCGAATTCAGTCCTCTTTGCCCAAGCGGCATATAGTGACAATATTTCACAGCTTCTTGAGCTTGCTGAGCATTTTCAATGCGCGGAAACACAATACCCGTTACCCCTGCATCGAGCAGAGGTAAAACTAGGTGGTTAGCGTTTAAAGGCACTCTTATAAATACATCGAGGCTCATGGCTCTAGCGGCTAAAATCATGGTCTCGACTTGAGACGTACTAAATAAAGTATGTTCCAAGTCGATAATAATAAAGTCGTAGCCCGCAAGTGCCAGTTGTTCAACATTAATCGGAGAAGCTACGGAACAAAATATTCCGTAGAGCGTCTCGCCATTTGCTATTCGTTTCTTAAAAGAAATCGAATGCTTATTCATATTCAATTTCCTTAATAAGGCTGAGCGGGTTTGGTGTGGTTTGTACTCTTAAGCGAATTTCCGGAAGGAAACGACGGCTTGCGAGCTGTTCAATATCGATAGTGTCATCTGTAAAGTTAAACAATTCATATCGTTCGCTAAACTCTGGGTGAGCTTCTTTATGTTGATTAATGATGGTTCTTAACATGGTCCAGAATTTGATTTCATCGAAGTCATAATGTTCATTTAAGAAAATCGCTAACTCTGCCAGATTTACAAACCAAAGTGCATCTTGAGTAAAGTCTCTGAGCTCATTTGGAGAGTGGGTTTCCAAGAACGAGTTCGGGTTAATTTTGGCGTGTTCTTTAGGTGCATCTTGCAAGTTAGGTAAAAGATTCGGCTCACGTAAAAGATGACGACTAAAACGGATACCATCGTGGAAATCTTTCAAGGCAGCTTTAACGGGTAAGCCATTTTTATGAATCAGTACCATGTTTTGTGCATGTGACTCTAAAGCGAGGCCGTGGCACCACAAAATATGCATGATTGGTAGATAAGCATTGGTGAGTAATTTTTCTAACCAGAACTCGATACCGTACTCTTGAATCCACTCATCAATGAGAGGTTTTTGGTCCGTATCGAGTTGCATCAAACCTGTTACTGGTGTGGCCGATTCACCTTCTTTTAAGTAGCTGTAAATACTTTCGCGCCAAATGCAGGCGAGTGCGCCGTATTGAACAGGTAAAGCAATCGGCTGGTTCACTGAAAGACCGCCAATCTCTCTTAAAATAATAGGTTTGCGCTGTTTTTCTAAAATATGGTCTTGCTCAACAATGTTATACAGCCAGTCACTCATTCTTGCCGCATTTTGAACGGTATGCGGTGCCAATACACGAGAGGTCGAGGTATTGACCAAGTTCATTGCCAATTTGAGAGAAAGCGCCGAGATATCACTAATATTTGATAAGGTCCGAATCGACTGCTGTGGTAAATAAATCGGACCTTCAACATCTAACGGGATGATCAGTTGGTTGCTGATTGCATCTTGATAATATAATTCAATAATTTTATCCCACTGCCACGGATGAATTGGGGTGAGGATATAATCTTTAAAATCTACATTTTGCTCTTTCAATTGATCATTAATAGTTTGTAGATCTTTATCTGAAAAATGCTGTTTATAAAGCTGTTCTAAGTTAATGGTCTCACTTAAAACCAGTTTGCATAAACTGTTATGAGTCGCCACCCATTGAACCGTAAAACCTTCAGAAAGCTCTGGTGCATATTTTTGATTTTCTTTTAAATCGAAGCCGATACGAGATTTAAAACTTGGATGATATAAATGCGCATTGGTAATTCGTGCTTCTTGTTCTAGGTAAGGCAAAGTTCTTAAAGGTTGAGCAGGTGCTTGGCTTAAAGTTTGCGCATGTTTAACGTAAGTTAAATTGAGTTCATCATTAAAGTTTTGCCATTTAACTGGATCAGCTTCAATAATATTTTTTAGGTCGGCAAGTAGTGTTTTTAAGTTAGGGCGAGTTTTAGTGTCTAACGTAATATCAGAACGGGCTAAGCTTGAAGGGTCTAACTTAATTCGTTTAAAACTAAAGTGTCGTTTGGCCGCACAGGTATAAAAAACGGTATCGGAAATATAAAACTTGATCTGACCTTTAGAAAACTCGTATTTAAAAGTATTTTCAAAAATAAGCGCTTCTAGTAATTGGCCCATCACGCGGTTTTCCGCGAGGGTTTTATAATTGGTTTGTTGTGTTGGTTGAAGAGGGCAAAGCGCTTCTGCTCCGCGATATTTATAAATAGGGTTTTCAACTTCAATCCAGATAGGATTGCCACCACTGTGGTAGAGCGTATTTAACATATTTGCCTTGATTGGTAATGTGAGTGAATTAATTAATAAGTTGTGGTACTGCTGGCCTTTAGCGCTAAAGTTTTCTTGTGTGAGGGTAAGACGGGTGGCTTGCCAAAGTTCAGATTCTTCAATGGCTGTAACGCGTGCAATTGCACTAATGAGATGAGCAATGTGATTGATCACGAGGTAATATTTTAAAAAGGTCCAAGCATCTTTTTGAGAGAACCAAACGGTACTATCTTCAGAAATAGATGAGTCGTCTTCTATCATTTCTGGAACAATGCTAATGCCTTCCATGTCTCGAAGAATAAGGCGATGCGGATAGCCATTTTTAAATTCCATTAAGCTGTTTTGCATGTGCGCTTCTACGCTAATGCCTTTATTTGCAAACAACTCAATTAATGGAATGAGTGAAACCTTAACGTACTGTTTCCACCAAAAAGTAATAAAGCCTTTCGCGTCTTTCGATTGTAAGTTTTGATTCGGTGCCGCTTGTTGGATAAAGCTTAAAAGTGGGATTTCATGGTTTTCGTTTTCTTCAACCAAGCCGCCTAGCATTCGGGTATTTTCTAATACATCTGGTGTGAGTCCTGTTCTATAAATAATGCCAAATGAACTTTCAAGCTCTGGAATTCTGACTGTTTTCGCCTCTAACTCCGGCAGAATCACAAGGTCTGGATATTGTTCATTAATCTTGTGATTAATAATAATTTTGCTCGCATCAATCGCGCGTTCCATCTCATCCATTGGGTTATTACGAATGAAACTGGTAATTCGCACATCAATTGAAAGTTTTAAGAATAGGTTCGATTGAGGTAACCACACCGTGCGAACGGATGAGGTCGGCCATACCGTTTGACCTAAAGCACCCAGATAGATTACGTCTTGGTTATCTAAATATTTCTTTAAAGATGGATGTTGAAGTAAGAAATTGGCTTGCCACGGATGGGTTGGCATAAGCTCATAATTGGTGAATTTATCTTGTAAATGGTCTTTTGCAGCGTCTAAAACTTCCTCTTCAATACGGTAAGATGGCTGTTCTTCACTGACCAGTTTTTGGATTAAAGACGAATGAACCGCAAAGTAGTGAAGTTGGAAACTTGCGCCTAGCTCAGGGCTATACTTTTTCATGTCTTCTTTAGAAAAACCTAGATTGGCTTTAGAGGTCACATGAAAAGGGTGCCCATATAGCATGCCTTGTTCAGTAGCCTGAAAACCACTTAATGCTTTAGTTGCTGTTTGAGATGGCTTATTTTCTAAAAAGAATTTTGTGTTCTCAATACTATTGGCAATATCGGAGTATAGGTTTTTATTTTGGTTTTTATCTTTAAATAAGCTATTCAACTCATCTGTAATCAGCTTCACTAACTGTTTAGGGTTAGTGAGTGAGTCAAATGTATTGTCGCTTAAGTTTTGCAGAACAAAACCACGTTGATATCTGTGATAGCCAGTGGTGGATAGATGCTGAACTGCACCATAAACAGTCGTGTTAGATGCATTAAATGTATAAGCAAAATACAGGGTGTCTGGGCGCTCTGCATACAGTGTGAATAAAGGCGAGTCTTGAGAGGGAATAATATGCTCTTCAAGATTCACTTTAAGCTCACGAAAGAAAGTATTTAGGTACTGTTCGAAAAGTTTATAAGACCATGCATCTGTTGTAATAATTGAGTTCATTCTTGTGCCTCTTCTAAAATTGTATCCATTAAGAATCTGTTCAAAATCACCACTAATCCCGCACCGATAAAAAATAGTGAGGTGCAGATTAATGCAGCGGTGATATTGAAAAATGAGTAGGTGAGCGTGATCGTGATTGGGCCAATAAGCTGTCCTAAGACAAAGGCACTGTTAGAAATACCAATCACTTTTCCTTGGCTTTGAGCGCCAGCTTTTAGAGAAATGGTGTGTAAGATCGAAGGAATCAGGGCTGCAAAGCAAAAGCCTTGTATGAGTCGTAATATAAGAACTAGCCAAATATTCGAAACCCAGCTCAATGCGAAAATCGTGATACCGCAAATTAAAGACGCGTAAACGAAGTTATTAAAAGAGTCTCCTTTATCATCATTTCGTTTTCCCCAATAGGTTGCCGCAATAAAGGCGGCTCCCCATGAAAGCGCATGAATGGTTCCCGTTAAACTCGCGGCAGATAACGATGAATGAGTGCTTTGGCTTATTTCACTAATGTATAAAACAAAGCAAGACACCAAACCAAAGCCGCCCGCTTGAACCAAAATGCCAGCGCTTAACCATGAAAAAATCGTTCTATCAAAGAAAGCTGGAAGCTTAGATTTTTCTTTGGTTTTTGAGACTTCAGTTTTAACGGGATTGGTTAATACAAATGACGCAATCACAATGAGTGTCATCACAACAAATGCTGTCGCGTTAAGTAATACTTCAACCCGCCATTGATCCATAAATATCCCGCCGAGTACGGGACCACATAAGCAAGCGAGTGCAACACTACTTTGTAGTTGCCCAAAAGCAGCGCCTCGTTGTTGCTCGTTGGAAAGATATGAAACATAGGCATTTAAAATCACGGAAAGACCGCAAAAGCCGAGTAAAATTCGCGCAAAAATAAACAGGTATAAATGCTGGGCGCTCGCCATGAGTAGTATTGAAATACAAAAGCCAGCCAGAGAAAGTAACAAGGCTTTTTTATGGCCGAATGTGTCGGATAGATGACCCACAATCGGTGCTGTAAATAAGCTGCCAATAGCGGGAGCCGCGAGTGCCAAACCTGCCCAGATAGTGGGAGCACTCATATGCGCCGTCAGTTTTTCCATATAGAGCGGCATGATTGGAATAAGTACCATAAGCCCAAAAGTGGAAAAAAACTGACAGAGCAAAATAATGAAATGATCTAGGCGAGATGAGCGCATGATTTAGATATCCATGGTCTCATAGCTAGAAACAGATAAGCTGTGATAAGGGTTTGGCGTGGTTCCGATTCTACTTGGCATGCCTGTTGAGTCACTTTCTTGCGCAAGTAAAGGCGTAAGTAGCTGTTTGAATGGCCAAGTCTTATTGTTAAAAAGATAGGTTTGAATTTGCGATTTTGTGTGTTCTGAAATGGGTTGGGTTTCTACAAAATCTTGAATAATGTCTTGAACCATTTCCCAAAAATCGCTTTCTGTACGATCCGTATATTTCAAGGCAGCTAAAGCAATTGGATAGAGGTTAATTTGAATCCCTAAAGTAATGAAGTAATTAAATAAGTCTTCATTTTTAGTAAAGATAAGATTGTTCGGTGTGCTGGTATCAATGGTATAAACCGGAGTGGTAAAACCACTTTCTTCAATGGCTGTGGTACATATTCTTAAGGTATCGTGGTCACGTAAAATAAAGCATTTCAACTTATTATTTTCATAACACACCATAGTGTTTTGCCCGTGGCATTCAGGCATGATGCCTTTTGCCCAAAGGGTTAAGAATGTTTGAATAAAATGAACACTTAAGTCTTTTAGTAATGACCATTTGTCACCTTCAACGCCTAAAGCTTCCCAAGGGTCAACATAGGTACAGCTTAAAGCTGACATAGTGATTGGTGTAACGCTTTTATCTTGGCAAAAATTGGGTAAATGTCGGACTTGGCAACCGATTACCCCTAAATTTTTTACAATCGGCTCTTGTTTACCCAGCACCCACCAATGCGTTTCATTACTTAAAAAGAGGCGATTTTTTATTAAAACAGTTTCATTAATGACGTCATTTAAAAAATCATAAGCCGTATGTCCATTCATTAAATAACGACCTGGCATAGAACGGATTGCACCTAATGTCTTGGCATTGGTTGAAAGTTTTAAATGCAGAGTAGGGTTTGTGTTGTGAATAAGAGTTCTTAAAGAAGAAGTCGGTAAACCAATTGTGGTGACATGGTTTAGGTCAATTCCGCCGTACTTATTTTCATCAAACTTTAAATAGCGATGTTGAGTCTCTAACAAAGGCAGGGCTATGTAGTCATCTGAAAGCTCACCCATTTTTTCAGCAATAAGACATTCCTCAACCTCTGATAACAAAAGCTCTTTGTGAGGAATCGACTCCATATTATTGATCACGTCATCTTTCTTAAATGCCCACCAATACACCTCAATTTCTTTTTGAGTTGTGAGTGATGCAAGTTCGCCTTTTGAGTGAGCGAACGGATGAAATGGGCGATCAGTTACCAGTGATAGCAACTCGCTTTTGATTAAAGGCGAAGAAAATGAAAGGGCTGACTGTAAAATTTGAGGAATTTTTTCAGCCGTTACTAAGTTGTCTAGCCAATAATCAATCGCTTTTTGCTGGTGTGGTGACGGCCACCAAGTTGCTTGGGTTAAATAGTTAAAAACTTCAGAAATAGAAATTTTAGACGTCGTATTGTTTAAGAGGTTATGAAGCAAAACTTCGGGTTGGGTCATATAGAAAGGATTTACACCATCTACTTTTAAACAGTTGAAATAGAGTTCCAACTCATCATTGAGAGTAATTGCCAAATAAGGCTTTTTATAGGAAATATGATCTCTAAAATCTCCATAATTCTCCATGTAGAGGGCATCTATCGTTTTTTGTAGTTGTGCTGTGTAAATCCGATCTAACATTTTAGTTATTCCTATTCTTATAAAAGCGGTAGAACCGTGCCAACGTTTTGTTCTTGTGCGGCATTGAAGAACCACTTAGCGCAGACAATGTCATCAATCGCCATGCCCATTGGGTTGAGCAAAATGATTTCATCTTCGTGTTCGCGGCCGTTTTTATGACCAATAATGATGTCGCCAAGTTCAGCATGTAGTTTTTCACGGCTGAATAAGCCATCTTCAACCAGTACATTGATGACTTTCTTCTCTCGGTTTGATTGGTCCCAGTCATCTACAATCACTTTGTCCACTTTTAAGAAGACTTCAGGTTCAATATCCATAATTGAAATGTTTGAAACAAAGCAGCCTTTTTTTAGCCATTCAAATGGAATGTAAGGTTTATCTGAAACGGTACAGGTAATGAGGACATCTGCTTGCTGAATGGCAGACTTAGCACTGTCATGAATTTCAATTTCTAGATTCGGATATTCTGATAAGAACAACGCTTTGAGTTTTTCAGCCGCTTCAGGGTTCACATCAAATAAATGGATTTTTTTTACTTGAGCGTATTGCTCAAGTACCGTCTTAATCTGCATTTGTGCAATTGGACCACAGCCAATCACGGTAATATCTGAAAAGTCTTTTTTCGCTAAATACTTAATCGAAACGCCTGTAATAGCAGCAGTTCGCATGGCACTAATTAAGCTGCCTTCCATCACTGCAACCGGATAGTTTGTTTCTGAGTCATTTAAAACAATCAGTGCGCTGGCACGCGGAATATTGAATTTTTTAGGGTTATGTTGTCTTGAACCAATCCACTTAATTCCAGCAATTGGGTCATTACCACCTAAATAACACGGCATAGCGATAATACGGTCAGCAATATGGTCTGCACCTTGCCAGCGAAGGTACGGTTTTAAGGGTTGTACAAACTGTTTATTTGCATGCAGGGTTAAACCTTCAGTAATCGCTTCAATAAATGAATTACTATGATTTGCGCCAAGATTTAATAAATCTGATTGACTTAAATAGCGAAGGGTAGCCAAATTGCTCATGAATATTTCCTAAGGAGAAAGTTAAACAACATTTTGTAAAGTAAGGTTTTCTTGGCGTCGTACGTTTCGATTGAAGTGACGCTTCTTGATCATTTCGAACCATTCATCTTCATAAACCAGATCTAGATAACGGTCGCCGCGATCGGGCAACAGCGTTAAGACGCATGAACCTTCTGGAATGGTTGGAATCAGTTTTTTGATGGCTGAAATTGATGAGCCACTTGAGCCGCCAGCAAAGATTCCTTCGTGTTCAAGAAGTTCTCTGCAACCGAGTGCCGACTCATAGTCATCTACATAAATGACATCATCAATTTCATCGGGGGAGAGTAGCGGTGGGACAGTACTTGCCCCAATACCGGGAATTTCGCGTGGACCAGATGTGCCACCAAACAGCACAGAGCCGACAATATCGACTGCGATGACTTTTAATTCTGGGAACTTTTCTTTAAGGCGACGAGACACGCCCATAATTGTGCCGGAGGTACTTGCTCCAATCACGAGGTAATCAATCTTGCGATCAATTTGATTTAGGATTTCTTCTGCTTCACCAAAGTAATGGCTTTTCCAGTTGTTTGGATTGGCATATTGATTAATCCAGACGGCATTTGGCAGTTGTTGGCAGAGACGTTTTACGGTGTCAATTCGGGTTTTTAAATAACCACCGTTTTGGTCTTTTTCAGAGACCATTTCGATGTTGGCTTTGTAAAGCTTCAGCATTTGTAGGTTTGCTGAGGCAATTTTGGGGTCAATAACGGCAGTAAATTTTAATCCATATATTTTGCAAGCCATTGCAAGAGCAATAGCTAAGTTCCCTGACGAACTTTCAACAATATGACTATCTTTATTAATCACTCCAGATTTCAGACCTTCCTGTAGCATGAATAATGCTGGACGGTCTTTAATACTTCCTCCTGGGTTTAACAATTCCATTTTCGCAATCACTGAGACTGATTGATGCGTGAATAGCCTTGATAGTTGTAATAGTGGCGTTTTACCTATGCATTCGAGAATATTTTCATGGATCATGGCAGATCTTCTCAGGTTTTTATGTGTTGTAAATGATAATTATTATTAATTAAATTATTATTACGATTTATTCCAAGATTGTTGCGGTTTGTAAAGCAAAAGCAGGGGGAGTTATAGGAATTTTCACTAATTTTTTTGTTCTAATACTTTGAATAATAAAATGTATATTTTACAAAAGCTTAAATTAGTAAAGTTTTTAAATATAAGCAGATAGGCAGAAACTTACTATTTTATAAAAATTGATCACAGTGAAAAAATGAGTTAATTGACAAAAAATAAAGGTAAATAATTTATGGAGAAAGTTTTTTTACTCAAAACTCGCCATTCAAAGGGAAGTTTATTGAAACAAAAAAGCTGTAATTTGATAAAACGAGCACTCCTTATGAAGGAGCTAAGAAGCTAGAGCCGTGTTGAATGGAACAGTTTTATTTAAAAAAGAAGATTCACTTATTGCCTGTGTGAATCATATTTCCATAAATTAATCTAATTTAGCGATTAAGTATTATAGACGTGTTGTATTTATGACGACATATGTAAACAAGCCTTAATCTATAACACTCGAACACTTTAAAATTATTGAAAATAAAGTTTTAAGGTGTAAAGGGTTGGATTTTTTTAATTATTATCGTGATCTTCAAGCTGAGTTAAGCAACTATCCTTGGCTAGAAATGATAGTTTCACTCACAATTTTGATTTTATTTGCTGCTTTGGCAAACTTTATTGCTAAGCGAATTATTGTTCGGGGAATCCGTCATTTAGTGACTAAAATCAAGTCGCTCAACCAGTCAGTCTTTGCTCAGCATAGTGTTATTAAGCGATTTGCCAATATTGTGCCCGCTATTGTCATTATGAATGGGATTACCACCGTTCCGCATCTATCCGAAAAAGCAATTGCTTTAGTGCAGATGGGTGCACAGGCATTTATTTTCCTGACCATTGCGCTCACCATTAGTGAATTATTAAATATATTTAATTTAATCTATCAGCGTAATCCAAAATCAAGAAACAAGCCGATTAAAGGTTATTTACAACTCGTTAAACTCATCATTTTTGTTGTTTGCGGTTTGATGATTCTAGGTACATTCCTTAAAAAGGATGTATTCACCTTGCTTGCTGGCTTCGGTGCAATGGCCGCCGTATTAATGTTGGTTTTCCAAAATACGATTTTGTCATTGGTCGCGAGTGTACAAATTGCTTCTTATGACATGGTGCGTATAGGGGACTGGATTGAAATGCCGTCGCTGAATGCCGATGGTGATGTGATTGATATTTCATTGCATACCGTGACAGTTCAGAACTTTGATAAAACCTATACCACTATCCCAACCAATAAACTCGTAACAGATACATTTAAAAACTGGCGCGGTATGAGTAATGCTGGATGCCGCCGTATGAAGCGTTCGCTTTATATCGATCAAACTAGTGTTCACTTCATGACTGAAGAAGAGCAACAAAAGCTAAAAGACTTTCTATTATTAGATCAATACCTCAATGCCAAGCAATCTGAGATTGACGAATTTAACAAGCATTTAGGTAGTCAGTCTCGCTATAACAAAAGACGTTTAACTAATATTGGAACATTTAGAGCGTATGTTGAGTTCTACTTACGTCAGCATAAGGGCATTGCTCAAAATCAAACGCTTATTGTTCGTCAATTACAACCGACGAGTGAAGGTCTACCGTTAGAAATCTATGCCTTTACCAATACCACTGCATGGGTTTCTTATGAAGCAATTCAGTCCGATATTTTTGATCACCTCATCGCGATTTTGCCTGAGTTTGGTTTAAGAGTGTATCAGGCACCTTCAGGACATGATTTTCAAAAACTAACTGTAGAGTAACCACATAGTAGAATGCTATCTTTATTTAAATTTCAAATAGATAGCATTCTTTTAATATTTTTATACATTAATTTATAATTATTTTTGGAAAATTATTATTAAATAGCGGTATAAATTTACTATATAAAGTTATGAGCGTTTCATAACTTAGAAAAGATTATTTTTTGAGCAAACTCGATCTAAAACTTTTCAGGAGTAAGGCTTAAGTAACAAATTTGACACTTTGAACAAAGAAAATACTAAATGTTTAAGAATAACAAACAATAAAGTTGCTTTACTAAAATTTGTTAGGTGAGTTGGAGTGTTTGAATGGCTACAGCAATAGAGAACAGAGCTAGACAACTTAAAAACGCAAAACGTGGAGGATATGCGCCAACCATTGCCAAAGACGTAAACAAACACAAAGTACAAAAACTAAGGAGAGCTCTAGACGAAGCCCGGCGATATGTAAGTGAACTCAATGATGAAACGGTTATTTTTGACGATCAAGACGCAAGGCAAAAGGCTGAAGGAGCCAAAGCAATTATTGAAATGTTTGAAGCAGCTTTAAGCGGTGCGTAAGCAGCATCAAACTAAAATATAACCATAAAAGACCTTGCTGAAGACACGGTTAACTTTCTAGTCCCCTGACTAGGTAACTTGGTTATTCAGCAAGGCAGTCAATAAAAATAATTCAAATATTTCTATATTCTATTTTTAGCTAAGACATCACAAAAAATCTAAGTCAAATAATATTATTGATGAGCTTAATTTTTTTCAGAAAATTATTACCAACTATAAAATCTTTCCGCACCAAAAATGCGATGAATTTATCATTTTATTCAATTGTTGTGGCGTATTATGGAACTCGGTTTCAGAACACTCTTATTGATTACATTTGGCATTTCAAGACTTACATAC
Source organism: Acinetobacter sp. ABJ_C5_2 (assembly GCF_044538485.1). NCBI lineage: Bacteria > Pseudomonadati > Pseudomonadota > Gammaproteobacteria > Moraxellales > Moraxellaceae > Acinetobacter > Acinetobacter sp. ABJ_C5_2. The sequence goes on from NZ_JBIUCS010000016.1 coordinate 18,449, forward strand.
TGCAATAATATATCCATCATACTTCCCTAAAAATCTGATCAACCACCAAAGTCAGAATAAGAGGGAAGGATCCATGCCAAAATTTTTAATAATTGCCGAGAAGGTCTACAAAAAACTCGAAGAAGATAAATTATTCTCTGACAACCTGATTGAACAACTGAATAATTTAGTCAGCATTATTCGAAAAGAGATAAAGGGAACCCCCTGTAAACTCAAATACAATTTTATAGATTTTGAAGAATGTCTAAGTAAACCTTTAAATGAATGCACGATTAAACTCGACATGAGCTTAATGCCTAAATATAAAAACAAGGGCGAATATATTATGTGGCTAGCGAGCTTTATTGAAAGAATCACGATTGGTGGGCAGCCAAAACTGCCACCACTTTCAAGTCTTGTGCCAGCCGACTTTAACGTAAAAAAAGAAGCTCAGACAGTACTGGAAAATAAAAAAGCCGTGTCGGAAGAAAATGCCAAGATGATTGTGAACTATTTTAATTCTGAGGAGTATAAGAAAAATAATAAGAAAGTAAATCTGGTTTAAAACCCTATAAAAGTGTGTGTCCACCGCACTTTTATAATCGCTGGAAAATTTCAGCAACCGCCTTCTGGGGCGGTTTTCTTTTATATAATTTATTTACTTTATTTGGTCACGCCAGTCTTATAATATGCAGTTTTTAATTATGATAAGCGAATATTACATATTATGAAATTAAGACTTTTTATCTTGGGCTTACTTATTTGTGCCAATACTATGGCTGCATCAGACACAAGTTTTGAAGAGGAATATCATAGTCTTTTAGAAAAATTCCATACAGCTCAAGCACAAAGAGATGCTTTTATCAAAAAGAACGCGAATAAAAATCTAACCAGCTCGCAAAGGAAAAAGCTAGATTCAATAGAATGTACTTATATGCAATCTGAACTGCAATATGATGAATTTATTATTACTAGATTTAAGGAATATAAAGCTTTCATGAAGAAATCTGGTCTAGAAGCAACGAATGATAAAGAATTAATTAAAATGGATATTGATTCTTTAAAAGAAGAAATAAACAGCCCTCATGGGAAATGTAAATAACAATAAGCACCGGTAACGGTGCTTTTTTTAAAGGATAATTTCTTATCAGTCTTACATAATAGTAAATCTTTCAGTTTTCAACACGATATACATACTTAAAACAATTACATCATAAAAACTTCCATAACTTATCTGTATAGCATGTTAAGTTTTTCTACACATCTCTAAAACTTATGGCAGGACTTAGTCATGAAATGTTCATATCAAGATTTGAATGGGAATAGCATCGAAGTAACTTGTGAAAGTTATATACATATACCATCAGGTACTGGAGTAAACAAAATAGGCGGAGATAATCGGTCAGCGGACCTAATACATATTACCGAAGATTTTAGTTTTTTTAAGAAAACACAAGCAGATTCAATACCACTTTATCGATTTGCTGTTGATGATAACCAGAATGTTTTTAATAGTGATGAGTTGCCAGCGCTAGCGCAAATTGGTACCGATTGGAAGATTTTAGACGAATAACTTTAAAGTGAGTACATAACCATTCTATAAGTTAATTTTTTGAATATTTTGTAAAATTTATCAAATAGTAAATATTTAACTAAACTTAATACAGGTATTATAGACAGCTAAATTAAATGTAGTCTGAATATTTATAGGCAGTTTTGGACTAAATGTTGAATAGAGAGAAAGAACATGAAGCGCCTTATTACATTATTTTTATTGCCTTATGCTACGGGTACGTTCGCTCAAGAGCCCTTCGAAGTCAGTAAAAGCTGTTTTGTAGTGAATGGTAAAAATAGTACGGTGTCTTGCTTACTTTCTTCTACAAATAACTTAAGTTCTAACTTTGAAAGATTAACTTTTCCAAATAGCAAAGTATTTATAAAAGAATCAAATATTTGTTCTCATGAAGATTCATGTGTGTCTGTGGGAAGTAATTTATCAAATTTAAAAGATGCAACTATTTATTATCGTGATTTCAAAACTAAAAAGATTATTGAAGCTCCTGAAAAAGACTCATGGACTTGCTTTAAGCAGCAACATGATCGGCTAGATTTTTGTGTTTCTTACAATTAATAAAAAGCTTAACCAGAGAGCGATAATTAAAGTAATGAGCTAAAACGTTAATTCATATCACATCTAAAATTTCTCACATCTTTGCCATCAAAAAATTGGTTACAGGTGATTTTTTCTAATTTACATTTCTAAGCGAGAAGTACAAAAAAGTCTATAAACCTATGCTGATCGTAATATTGATAGCCAGTATTTATAAGCTAATCAATGGAAACTGTATGAGGTAAGATATGACTAAAATTATAGCTACCCTAGGTTTAGCAGCAATCGTTTCAATCTCTGTTGCAGCCTGCCAAGGCGAAAACGATACCAAGCAGCAAGATAAAACTACGACGCCACATTCATTAGATAAAGACTCATAAAATTGAAAAGCCCATCTATTGATGGGCTTTTTAAATCATATTTTCACTTAGAAAAATGGGTTAGTCACAAGAACTAAACCGACTGAGAAAAACGAGTCATCTTCGGTCTGATTTAAACGATTACCATAACTTGCATTGAACTGAACATTTTCTTTGTACAACATATATTTAATACCGGTTTGATAAAATGAATCACTTCGATCATTTCCATAAACTTCAGCAGTAAACGTTAAAGGTTTCGTAATGAATGTTTCTGTCCCAACACCCCATGTGGTTTGCTCGCGATGAGTAGTATGTTCTCTAAGCCATCCCACATTGCTATGCACCAAGAAATGGTCATCTAACATAGAAATACTTAAGGGAACATTCACAGACCAATCTTTTTCAGAAGTGTGGTTGTTATTAATTTGAGTCGCAAATGAAACGCCAATTCCCCAGTTATTCGTCTCAAGTGGTTTTATAAGTGTTTTCCCTTGAACAGTTGTATAAGTCGCATTACCTGTGTCATCGGAAAAATGGCGCCCCATACCTACACCAAACTCAAAATTGCCACCTATATTGCAAGAAGGAATAATCCAATATTCTTTATTAGTGGGATTATTCTGCATCCATGAATCAAGTTGACAAGAATGGGCAGGAACTAAAGAAGCATCATCAACCACCATAGGTCGTCCAGCATAGCTAGAAATAAATGCCAAGCAAGTGCTAAAAAAAACGACAGATTTTTTAAAATTAAGAAATAGCATTGATGACTCCAATACAACAAGGAGCGTATGCGAGTATTTACTCGTCTTTCAACAAGACAGATAAATAAGAAATAAAGCAAGAAGGAGGGACTCTCTTAAATCCACAAGAGAGCCAGTGGGCTTTAGTGGATACTTAGATCTGAGTCGATGATTTATTCTTATCAATCGAGCAAGTACTCACAATGAAGCCCCTAAAAATTCGTTGCGCGGATTCTAAGGTGGTTTTTCTGAGCTGGCAAGTTAAAGTTTCATGACATATATTTTTTGAACAACAATTAAAAGACATACAAACTCAAACGTTACTCATCAAACTTATACATAAAGTAAAATTTAATAAAACGTATCTTTCTTATTATTATTTAAAAGAATTTCGAGGATTAAAAATGAAAAGAATCATTAAAATTTTATTATTAACAGGATTAATTGCAACCTTACCCTTAACCGTAACTGCTAAAAATGTTGAAAACAAAGTAAGCTTTTTAAAAGGTTCTGATCAAGCAACTTTAACAGGGAAATTTCAGGGTTATGATGATGTAAGGTATCGAGTTTTTGCAAAAAGTGGTCAGGTTTTAAAATTTAGCATTAATAGTTATAGTAACTTAGCTTATGTTAATGTTTTTGCTCCAGGTAAAAAGCCAGGCAAAGATAAAGCATTATTGGTAGGTTCGACTATAGGCTCTTCCGGAGAACTAGTACTACCAGTCGATGGTGACTATATTATTCAAGTTTATCAAATGAGAAATAGTGCACGAAAAAATAGAACCGTATCTTTTAATTTAGATCTTCAAATATTAAATAATAAAAATATAAAGTGATAATTAAAAGATTTATATAAAAGCTCTCATAGTTAGAGCTTTTATATAAGACTGAAAATATTAAGTTAAATAAATTGACTCATGAATTCCGCACTTTTCAACAAAAGCTAAATCATGAGAGACTAATAATACAGCACCTTCATAGCTAGAAATAGCATTTGCAAATAGTTCTCTTGATTCAATATCCAGATGATTTTCTGGTTCATCGAGTAATAAAAGTTCAGGCATAGTCTCTGCATGACTCAAACCTAACAATGCGACTTTTAACTTCTCACCACCACTCAGTTGAGCTAAAGGATAAGTCCCTTTTTCCCCACGAAGCCTAAGTTGACCTAGTAAATTTCTCCACTCTAACTCAGAAATATTAGGGTTAATGTTTCTTAAGTTCTCAACAGCAGACAAATGGTTTAATAAAAAGCTAAAGTTCTGATCGAGATAAAAGCAATTTACAAATAGGCTAATTTCATCTGTGGGCACTACAGCAGATTGAACAATCTGTTTCAGCAAAGTTGATTTTCCAATGCCATTACGACCCATCAAGTGAATTTTTTGAGACGCTTTGAGGGCAAAATTAATGGGCTGCTGGGTTCCATAGTTAAGTTTTAAGTCAAGAACTCTAAGAATTTCTCCTGAGCGTTTTTGAAAAGAGGGGAATACAAACTGCTGCGGCTTAACAGTTTCCAAAAGTACTTTTTTATTCTTTAAGTCTTGCTGGCTTTGATCAATTTGACGCTGATGTTGAGACTGAATTGCTCCTAAGCTTTGTCCAGCCTGTTCTTTTTTAAAGTCGAGCAAAATTTTAGCTTGTGAATTTGAATCACGAAGTTTGTTACCAGCACGCTCACGTTTCTGTGCTTTCATTAAAACATCATGTTGCTTCTGCTTCATGTGCTTAACTTCACGTTGATGTTGATGCACCGACTGCTCTAAAGCTTGAATCTGCGTTTGGTACTGCTCATAAAAATTTTCATAGTTTCCTGTGGTGTGCTGTAAGCCATGTTCATTTAAATGATAAATATGGTCGACTTCATTTAGTAAAGTGAGATCATGGCTAATGATAAGAGCACCTGCCGGATGCTTCTTGAGATGATGAATCAACCACTGTCTAGCATCTTGATCGAGATGGTTACTTGGTTCATCAAGCAATAGATAGTGGTCGGTTTTTAAAAATAACGCTGCTAAAGCTAACTTGGTTTTTTGCCCTTCACTTAACTGTTTCACAGGAAAGTTTAAATCGGTTGGTAAGTGGGCCGATCGCAATAATGCTTCCCAAATAGAAGGGAGGTCCCAATTGCCTTCTAATAAATCATAATCATCGAATTCAGCTTCGCCTTGCTCTATTCTTTGCAAAGCTTTATAGAGATGGTCAATGTCTAAAGTTTCTGCAATGGTTGATGAAGAAAGACGCGTTAATTGAGATAAATAAGCATGCTTTGTCTGCCAAGTAATTTGACCACTGACGTGCATTTCCTCAGTGGGTGAAACCTCTTGGAGCAATTGCATAAGTAAAGACTTGCCTTGGCCATTACGACCAATTAAAGCGGATACTTGATGATACTCAAGTGAGAAATTCAATTCTTTAAACATCACTTTTGAAGGGAACTCTAAAGTGAGTTGCGATATTACACATGCCTGCTGAGTCATAAAAACCTCATAAATACAGGATGTACAAAATAGGAAAGTTAAGCTTTAAATAAAGACGTTAAGTCACTAAAAAATAGTCTATTTTGCACATCAAAAAAGAGAAAATTGATGAGAAAAAGACTTACTTCATTGGCGTGACTCACAAAAATAGAAAATATAACAACGACATTTTATAACGATTTTTAGTCAGTGTAAAACTTGCGCAGTTTATATGTAGAAAAGCCTAATCAACTGATTAGGCTTTTCCTTAACATCAAGAAATTATTCTTTTACGACTAAAACTTGGATTTTGGTACTGTTTAGAACGTCTTGTGCAAAACTTCCTAAAATAAGTTTTTGGAAGCCTTTACGACCATGAGAACCAATAACAATTAGGTCTGATTTTAAATCTTCAACAGCTTTTAAAATGCCGTCAGATGAGATTTCACCTTGAATAATTTGTGTTTCAATATCAACACCTTCTTCAGCGCATAAAGCTTTTACCTTCGCAAGTGTTTTTTCAGCATTAGCACGTGCTTCAACAAAATAATCTTTTACAACAGGAGAGATGTAATAAAAATCAACACCACTAAACGGATCCACTGCAACAAGACTAATTGCTGTAAGTTTACTACCAAAAGCTTTAGCAATATGAGCAGCTTGTCGTGCTGCTGCCAAAGAAATCTCTGAACCATCCACAGGTACAATAATATGTTGGTAATTCATAATGTTATTCCTCTTATTTACAAGTTGTTATATGTATGAAGCTTTTCTTACTTAAAGATTAACATATTTGTTTAAAGGTACAACTCAATTCAATTAAGTTGCAGTTAAATTAAATAAAAATTAAATATATGTTTGATTTTTATGTGTTTTTAAAATTGAAATATTACCGTAAAAGTGGTGGATGGAAAACTTTATTTTTAAGATGAACTTTACAATAAATTACTTTTCATATTTTTGTCATACAGAACTCGTATAACCAAATAGTATATTGAGGGGGAGAGGTAATATGGCAGATTTAACAGCAAAGAAAGTAAGTAAACTTATTGAAGAATTCCGCCAAACAGGTAAAGAACCAGAAAAGCTAGTGATTGGATATAAAACTTATGCACGACTTATGGCGGATGATAAGTTCGCTGAAAAGGTTGTACCTTCACTGGAAAACTCAAAAGATCGTCTCTATAAAAATCTTAAAATAAAACTTGTTACTGAAAAACACTATTTTGAAGTGAAATAAGCATAAATGTGATTCTTGTCACGCTTTACATTGTGTTATTAACATTTAGCAAGAATTATTAACATATTGTTTTTGAGTTAATACAAATAAGGTGTGTATTCAACATTTGAGAACAGTATTTATTGCTAAAAACGCTAGAATGAGTTGATTTTATCGTAAATGGTTGAATAAACTAAATGTTTAAGTTAATTATAGTTTTATTTTATCTCATCACTATTTTAGGTTTTTTATCTATAGTGGGTGGCATATTAACACTCAGTCTATTTTTAATTATTATTGGCTTAGGACTAATCTGTGCTGCATTATTATTGAAAAAAGAATTTAAAATAGATGTTTTGTTTTGGAAATAATCAGCTGTTATATATCACTCACTGAATAAAAATAATTAAACCACCTCATCTAGAGTGAGGTGTATATAAAATATATAAACATGATCTATATTATTTTAATTTATAAAAGTATTTATAGCTATTCATAATCTTTATTACAATTCTCTATAAAATAGAAAATTAAAAATTACTTCAAGTATTTAAAAATAAAAAGATTTCCTTTACGATGAAAGTAACATGAAGTTGTCTCTTTGGTATAAGGCAAACAATAACAAAAGTGAGGTGTACGCATGAGCTATAAATACGAATATGCAGGGTTCTGGTTACGATTTGGTGCAATGATTATTGATACGCTTATTCTTTTTTTAGCCATTATTCCAGCCGCATGGATCTTTTACCGTGGAGATTACGATTTGATATTTGCTACAGGCATGAGTAGTAAACCTCAAAACTATTGGTTTGATCTGATCGTAAATTATGCTTTTCCATTTTTATATACAGTTTTATGTTGGCTCTACTTTGCAGGTACACCTGGAAAACGTCTTATGCGTTTAAAAGTTCTCGATGAAAAAACAGGGAACAAGTTAACTGTAATGCAATCTCTAATCCGCTATATCGGATATATACCATCTATTTTGGTATTTTGTATTGGTCTTATTTGGGTTGCATTTGATCCTAAAAAACAAGGCTGGCATGACAAAATGGCAAAAACAGTGGTGGTCAAAGAGCTGTAATTTTAGTCAATATTTTGTTAATAAAAAATTACAAAAAAATTCTTGTGTGTTGCAGAGTAAAACCTATACTTGCCGCGAGTTTATTTAATGGAGATCCTAAATGGGTAGTTGTTCGAGGTTCGAGTTTAATTATCGATTAAACCAAAGCCAATACTGAGCAAGATCACCTTTAGGAAGGGCTATCTTGCAATGAGATAGCTTTGTAAAAAATTAGATTAAACCTATACAAATTACTTTATTTGTAATCAAGTACTTCCAGCACTTATCTGTTTAGTTTCTCGCTAGAAATGGGGAGAAGCCAATGTTTTTATATGCTTCCACACACAGCTATGCCTACCAAACTTCAATTTTGGTAAATAATTCGTCTCATACGATTCAAAGTATCCGAGCTATGTTCAAACCTGTGACTTTCCGTCAGCGTTGGTTTGGCTTTGGACTAATTTTCTCTTCTTCATCGTAAGTCTACGATCTCCTATCCCTTTCTAAATTTTAAATTTTTATAGACTTTATTTCTCAATAAGGTCGAGAGCTTTGTACGCCTAAAAAATGGAGGATTTCGTGATGAAATTCTGGCAACGACTCTTCACAGCATTTTTACAAAGATTTCATTTGATGCGTTTTTTTGGTCGTAATCGTTCTTTTAAAGAGCTACATCAATCAAGCTATGCTCAAGAAATTAGCAAAAACTTATCTATGCGTTTGCTCGATGCGTCAAGAGCCCAAACAGGTGACTTATTAAAACAATTCGATACTCACTTCACAGGGCTTACAGAAGAGCAAGCACATACCCAGCAAATGGCAGTGGGGCTTAATGAGATTACTCATGAGAAACCATTAACTTGGTGGCAACATCTTTGGTATTGCTACCGCAATCCGTTCAATATTTTGCTTAGCCTTTTAGCATTAATTGCTTTCTTTACCGATGATTTGACGGGTTCAACCATTATTAGTGTGATGGTTATTCTCTCGACGTTACTTCGTTATTGGCAAGAAGCAAAATCAAATCAAGCTGCGGATGCTTTAAAGGCAATGGTGAGTAATACCGCTACAGTATTGCGTCATCAAGTTAGTGCAGAAGATTTAGAGCTTATGCATGAGCGTTATGGCATTGATATTAAAAATCAAACGAATAGTCAGTTTGAAATGCCAATTCAATATTTGGTGTCAGGTGATGTGATTTTATTGTCTGCAGGCGACATGATTCCTGCTGATTGCAGAATTTTAAATGCAAAAGATTTGTTTGTTTCTCAAGCTGCAATGACTGGTGAATCAATGCCTGTCGAGAAATTTCCTTTGCAGAAAAATCTCGAAGAAACGAGTGCTTTAGAGCTAGATAACATTGTATTTATGGGGACCAATATTGTTTCTGGTTCAGCTCAAGCTGTTGTTTTAAGTACGGGTATTCAAACATATTTCGGCGCGCTTGCTCACCGAGTTACAGCTACTGATCGCAGCACAACGGCATTCCAAATGGGTGTCAACAAAGTAAGTTGGTTGCTCATTCGCTTTATGTTGGTCATGGCACCTGTTGTACTGTTCATTAATGGCTTTACCAAAGGTGATTGGACAGAGGCATTTTTATTCGCATTATCGGTTGCTGTTGGTCTCACGCCTGAAATGTTACCGATGATTGTGACTTCAACTTTAGCAAAGGGTGCGGTTTTCTTATCTAAAAAGAAAGTGATTGTTAAACGTCTAGATGCGATCCAAAACTTTGGTGCAATGGATGTTCTGTGTACCGATAAAACTGGAACGCTAACTCAAGACAAAATCTTTTTATCCCAACATATTGATGTAAATGGTGAAAAATCAGACTTTGTGCTCATGCAGGCATTTTTAAACAGTTACTATCAAACTGGTTTGAAAAATTTGCTTGATGTGGCTGTGTTAGAAGCTGTAGATGACCAGATCAAAACACAAAAGTTACGTTATAAGAAGTTAGATGAAGTTCCTTTTGATTTTGATCGCCGCCGTATGTCAGTCGTGGTCCAAACGCCTCAAGAAAAAGTGCGCATGATTACTAAAGGCGCGGTTGAGGAAATGTTAAAAGTTTGCCGTTATGTTGAAGTAAATGGCAAAGTAGAACTTTTAACAGAACAACGTGAAGTTGCAATTGAAGCATTAACTCAACGTTATAACCGCGATGGCTTACGTGTCGTTGCTGTAGCATATCGTGAGTTTGATAATAATCAGGAAAATTATTCGGTTGTTGATGAAAGTGATCTAATTTTAATTGGTTATGTTGCATTTCTTGATCCACCTAAAGAGTCTGCTCGAGAAGCAGTGCAAAGTTTGCATGCTCATGGTGTAACCGTAAAAGTACTTACAGGTGATAATGAGTTTGTAACTCAAAAAGTGTGCCGTGAAATTGGTCTCAATTATGATCAAGTTCTCTTGGGTGGTGTAATTGAAACTTTAACTGATGAGCAGCTCAAAAGAGCAGTAGAGCAATACAATATTTTTGCGAAGCTAAGTCCAGTACATAAAGAACGTATTGTTGAGCAGTTAAAAGCCAATGGTCACGTGGTTGGTTTCTTAGGAGACGGTATTAATGATGCTGCGGCTATACGTGCTGCTGATATTGGTATTTCAGTAGATACAGCAGTAGATATTGCTAAAGAATCAGCAGATTTAATCTTGCTTGAAAAAAGCTTGATGGTGCTTGAAAAAGGTGTAATTGAAGGCCGTAGAACTTTTGCCAATATGCTGAAATATATCAAAATGACGGCAAGTTCAAATTTCGGTAATGTTTTTTCGGTATTAATTGCGAGTGCTTTTATTCCATTTTTACCAATGCTGCCTATTCACTTACTGATCCAAAACTTACTTTATGACGTATCACAAATTGTCATTCCTTTTGACAACGTTGATGAAGAGTTAATTGCAAAACCACAGCGTTGGCAACCTGAAGAAGTCGGCCGTTTTATGGTGGTATTTGGACCGATTAGCTCAATTTTTGACATTATCACGTTTTGTCTGATGTGGTTTGTGTTTTCGGCAAATACGCCTGAACATCAGACTTTATTCCAGTCTGGCTGGTTCGTTGTGGGGTTACTCACTCAAACATTGATTGTACATATGATCCGTACAGCTAAGATTCCATTTATTCAGAGTCGCGCTGCAACACCATTATTGGTCATGACAGTGGTGATTATGTGTATTGGTATTTTCTTACCAATGGGGCCTTTGGCAAGTTACTTAAAACTGCAAGCTTTACCATTAAGTTATTTCCTATATTTGCCTTTAATTTTAATTGCTTATATGTGTATTACTCAATGGGTTAAAAAAATCTACATTCGCCGTTACGGCTGGCAATAAAATAATAGGTGCAAGATGAAGTTGCAATTTCTACAACATACAGATTTATCTAATATTGCAGATACTCTCATTAGTCTCTCGGTTGCTTTTGTTTTAGGGGCATTAATTGGATTTGAACGTCAATATAGGCAACGTACAGCTGGCCTTCGAACCAATGTACTGGTCGCTGTAGGCGCTGCAATTTTTGTGGATGTTGCAACAAATCTTACTGGAGCAGATGGAGCTGTTCGAGTCATTGCCTATGTGGTTTCGGGTATTGGTTTCTTGGGTGCAGGTGTGATTATGCGTCAAGAAGGCAATATCCATGGCTTAAATACCGCAGCGACTTTATGGTGTTCGGCGGCTGTGGGAGCTGCAGCAGGTTCCGATTTAATTATTGAAGCCATACTGGCAACAGCTTTTATTTTATCTGCCAATACGCTATTGAGACCGATTGTTCATATCATTGACCGTCGTCCAATAGATGATGATACTGAGGTGTTACATGTAATTTATATTATCTGTGACCGAAGTCAGAGCAAAGTGGTTATGGATGAATTAAACCTAACCTTGAAGCATCATAATTATCCTGCTAAAGATATTGATGTGACACCTTTCGGAGAAAAAGAGGTTGAAATAGAAGTGACGTTAATTGCAACTTCAATTGAAGCGGAAGAAGCGCAGCATATTATTAACCACTTAAATGCAATGCCACAAATACGACAGGCTTTTTGGGATAAAAACGCAATTAATTAATTTAATGAGACTTTGCACTTAACTGTTTATGAAATGCTCTAAATGGTTAAGCGCAAAGTTTTTATTTTAGGTGTTATTTTTTAACCTTAAATTTAAGAACTACAAATATGATAATACCGACAATTAGCCCCCAAAATGCCGAGCCAATACCGAAAAATTGGATACCCGAAGCACTACATAAAAAAGTAAATAATGCGGCCTCACGGTCTTCAACAGGGCCAAATGCAAGTGCAATGTTATGGCTAATGGTACCAAGTAATGCAATACCTGCTAAAGCTACAATAAAAATATGAGGAAAAGACATGAGCAAGCTTGTCAGTGTTGCTGCAAATAGTCCCATCAATGCATAGAAAAAACCAGAGCTTATGCCAGCAATATAGCGTTTACTTGGGTCAGGATGAACTTGATCGTCAAGACATACAGCCGCACTAATCGCAGCAATATTGACGCTGTAACAACCAAAAGGCGCAAGCAAAACTTGGGTTAAACCGGTCCAGCCAATGAGTTGATTCACGTGTGGTTTATAGCCATAACTTTTAATCATGGCAATACCGGGTAAATACTGCGAAGCCATACTAATCACAAACAATGGTAGCGCTAAGCCCAAAAGAGCCGACCAGCTAAAGACAGGACTAATCCAAACAGGTTTAGCCAAAGACCAGTGAAGCGTAGGCATATGGAAGTCTAAAAACACAGGGCAGAGCACAACACCAGCAAGTGCTGTGAACACGATGCTATAACGCGGCCATAATCTTTTTGTAATGATATAAATGACGAGCAAAGATAAAACGAATGCCCAATCATTTTGCAAACTTGCGAAAAGTGAAATACCAAATTTAAGTAAAACGCCTGCAAGCATGGCACTGGTCAAGCTTTGAGGAATATATGAAAGTGCTTTTTGAAAAACTCCAGAAAAACCTAAAATCGCAGTCAGTACACCAACAACTAAAAAAGCACCAATTGCTTCATTTATGCTATATCCACCGCCAGTTGCAATAATTAAAGCGAGACCAGCAGTAGACCAAGCTGTTGCTACAGGGTATTTAAATTTCCACGAAAGAATAAGTCCTGATAAACCAAGACCCAAACCTAAAGCCCAAAACCATGAGGTGATTTGTTCAGGAGAAGCACCTAAAGCTTGGGCAGCCTGAATCACTAAAATAGCCGAAACACTAATACCAATAAGAAAGGTAATGAAACCCGCGAATACGGCTGGAATAGAAAAATCTTGAAGAATCTTTTGCATGGCTAAATGTTCTAAGTCCCTGAAAAATTAATATGTTTCTGCCTATATTTTTAGCTAGATAAATCTATCAATTTTTTTAAAGAAGGTGCTTTCTATTTTTGGTTTAAAAACGAAATAATATTTTTTAAAAAGCTATAAATGCTATTATTTATTTCATAAAAATTAATTAGCTTTGGATATTATTTTTATGGATGAGCAGGCTGAAAATTTGACCCCTCTTGAACTGAAAATTATGCGCTGTTTACAAGAGAATGGACGTTTAAGTAATGCTGAACTGGCAAAGCTTGTAGGTATCAGTACCTCGTCTTGCTGGAATCATACTCAGCGCCTTTTTAAAATTGGGGCAATCTTGGATGTTCGTGCTCGGATTAATCCGTCTATGGTACAACGTGAAACCATTGTTTTGGTTGGTGTAGTTTTAGATCGTTCAACTCCTGATAGCTTTCAGGCATTTGAACAAGCGGCAGGTGGTTTGGAGAATGTTTTAGAATGTTATCTGGTTGCTGGAGAAGTCGATTATTTTCTAAAAATTCGTGTTAAAGATTTGGCTGCGTTTAACCGATTCCATAGTGAAAAAATTATTGCCTTACCGGGAGTAAGGCAGGTGAGAACATTCTTTGTACTCAATGAAGTTAAAACAGATGGCATGCTGGCATTTTAAAAATTCAGTATGTTCATCTTTATAGGCTAGGCAACTTACATCGTTGAAGTTGCTAACTTTAATCCAAACCCAAAAAATAAAATTCCGACTAAAAAAATACTACTCGCCGCAATTTTATGGTTTTGTTTAAAAAATGCCGAGAGTTTAATTCCAGAGAAAATAAGCGCTGTTAAATAGCTAAAGCTAATAATCTGTAAAATAACCGCTAAGATTAAAAAACTTAAAGCTGGATAAGCATAATCTGGGTTAATAAACTGAACAAAGAAAGATAAGAAAAATAAAATTGCTTTAGGGTTAAGTAAACTAATACTTAAGGCGGTTTTATAAGGGTGAATTTTATCTAAAGTAGGTAAATCAGCCATTTCTGCTTGGGGTTGATTACGTAATTTCCAGCGTTGAATACTGCCTTGTAAAAGCTTAAACCCTAAATAGGATAGATAAAGTGCACCGATGAGTTTAAGAATAATAAAAACCCAAGGAAATGCTTTTAATAAAGAAGCTGCGCCCAATACGGTACAGAGCATTAAAATAAGATCACCAGTAAAAATACCAAGTGCACCCATATATCCGGTTTTAATACCATAGCGTGAAGCAATTGACATCACATAAAGGGAATTAGGTCCGGGTAATAACACAATTAGGAATGTACCAATAATATATGTTGTTATATCTGTTATGCCGAACACGAGAAACCCAATAAAAAACCGATTTTTGTCATGATAACAAAAATCGGCAATTTTGTATGAAAAGTGCAGTTTTTTAAGATTTTATTTCCGCATCAATTCCAAAAGATTGACGTAACAAACGACTTAATTGATCACGAGCTTTAATAAAGCCATCAACACCACCTTGTAAAAGTTGGAATGCCATTAAGTCATGATTAAGTTCGTCTTTAAAGCTTTGTTCGTTTTGAGCAGGTCTAACAATAGCCTCTGCTTGTTTTGATTTAGTCGCATCAAGAGCTGCATCAACTGTACGTGTATCTTGCTCAAGCTGAGTAAGTAGTCCCGGCGAAATCGTTAGCAAATCACATCCTGCAAGGCCAAGCACTTGATCAATGCTACGGAAGCTCGCACCCATCACTTGAGTTGGAATATTTTGCTGCTTGTAATAGGTATAGATTTTCTTAACTGAAACTACACCAGGGTCTTTTTCGATTGGGTAAGCGTCTACACCTTCAGCCTTTTTGTACCAGTCTAAAATACGGCCTACAAATGGTGAAATTAAAGTTACTTTAGCATCTGCACATGCTTGAGCTTGATGTAAACCGAAAAGGAGAGTCAGGTTACAAGCGATCCCTTCAGCTTCAAGTACCTTAGCAGCTTGAATACCTTCCCAAGTCGACGCGATTTTAATCAAAATACGTGACTGATCAATACCATAACCTTTGTAAAGTTCACATAATTCATGCGCTTTTTCAATGGTTGCTTCAGTGTCATATGAAAGGGCAGCGTCAACCTCTGTTGAAACTCGGCCTTCAATGAGTTTTAAAATTTCTACACCAAATTTTACGGTTAAAATATCAATGGTTCTTTCAATCAGCTCATCACTTTTATAGCCTTCTTCTTTGGCTTGATAATAAGCATCTTCAATGAGCTCTTTACTTTCAGGTTGTTCTGCCGCTGCAGTAATCAATGAAGGATTCGTTGTAGCATCTAAGGGACGAAATTTACGAATAGCATCAAGGTCGCTACTGTCAGCAACAACGGTCGTTAATGTTTTTAATTGGTCAAGTGCTGTATGAGTCATTGATATTCAACATCTTCAGTAATAAATCTTATGTTTTCTTTATAGCACAAACTCTATCCATACTGTCGATATATCAATTGTTATGTTTCAAAGAAAAACGTTTATGTTCTGCATCTAAATTGAAATGATTTTAGGGAGTCGGTTGCATTCGCTTATTGCGAATATAGTCAATCAAAAACCGTGCAGCAGCACCGAGCTCACTTTCACGGCTCCACACTAAGTCTACGTAGTATTCAAAACGTGGCGTAAAATCAAATACATCTAATGCTTTAAGCTTATTGTTTAATTCTGGGTTTTCTTTAAACATCTCTTGCGGCAGTACTCCCCATCCCAAATTACGTAAAATCATTAAGCAAGCAGAATGGTGGTTGTCTGTACGCCAGTAATGTTTTGAAAATAATAATTCAGGTTTTAACGTCTCATCTCGACTTGCCACCACAATTTGCCGAGTACCTAAAATCTGCTCATAAGAAACATGCTCTTGGCTTGCGAGCGGATGGGTTTTTGAAATAACAGGAATTAAAGCTTCACGTTTGAGTTCTACAAACTGCTCTCTATTGTCTAAATGCTCACGTTCAAACATAAGGGCCAGTTGAGCAGAGCCATCTAGTAACATGTGAAGTGCATCCTCTTGAGGGGCAGACACAATATTAATTTGTAGGTCAGGGAAGCGGCTTTCTAACAGGCAAACATAGTCGGTCCAATTGGTATGTAGCAGCTCAGACACCACAACAATAGTGAGGTTTGGTTCTAGACCAGTACTTAATGCATGGGCGTGCTGTTTCCATTGATTCATTTCAATCAATAGTTGCGCCGTTTTTTCATATAGTACTCGTGCTTCAGCTGTTGGGGTAGGTTCACGGCCTTTGCGTTCAAATAAAGTCAGGTTCAGATCGATTTCTAAATTGGCAATAGACATGCTTACAGCTGAAGGAACTTTGCCAAGTTTACGGGCTGCTGCAGAAAAAGAGCCAGTTTCAATCACGGTCTGAAACATGAGCAATTGTTCTTGATTAATATTCATCTGTCAAAAAAACTGAAAGAACCTGATTGGATTAATCAAAATTATAAAAATAAAATACACATTATCCAAGTAATTATTGAGTATTTAAAAATGTTGATTTCCAAGAGAAGACTCATTCATGCAATCAGTTATGAAGGAATTTTATTGGTCATCATTGCGATTGCACTAAGTTTTATTTTTAACATGCCGATGGAAGTGACCGGAACACTCGGTGTGTTTATGGCAGTGGTTTCAGTTTTCTGGAATATGATTTTTAACCACTATTTCGAAAAAGTAGAGCATAAATATAATTGGGAAAGAACGATCCCTGTGCGGATTTTACATGCGATTGGTTTTGAGGGTGGTTTGCTGATTGCGACTGTTCCAATGATTGCATATATGATGCAGATGACAGTGATTGATGCATTTATTTTAGATATTGGCTTAACCTTATGTATTTTGGTTTATACCTTTATTTTCCAGTGGTGCTATGACCATATTGAAGATAAGTTTTTCCCAAATGCTAAAGCAGCATCACTTCATTAAAATTAAGTAGTTAAAGTAAAAAAGCACCCATCAGGGTGCTTTTTTTAGGTGGAATCGTAAAATTATTTCTCTACGATTGCTACAACGCCTTCACCACCTGCTGTACAGATCGAGATTAATGCGCGGCCTGAACCTTTTTCATTAATTAATTTAGCTGCAGTAGCCAAGATACGACCACCAGTTGCAGCAAATGGGTGACCTGCACCTAAAGATGAACCATTTACGTTCAATTTAGAACGGTCAATTGAACCTAAAGGTGCATCTAAGCCAAGACGTTCTTTACAGAATTTTTCATCTTCCCAAGCTTTCAATGTCGACAATACTTGAGATGCAAATGCTTCATGGATTTCGTAGAAATCAAAATCTTGAAGTTTAAGGTTAGCGCGCTTAAGCATACGTGGTACTGCATAAGCAGGAGCCATTAACAAACCTTCTTTAGGACCATTTTTGCCAATGAAGTCAACAGCTGCTGTTTCAGAGAAAGAAAGGTAAGCTAAAACTTCATGACCGTTTTCTTTTGCCCATTCTTCAGAAGCAAGCAATACAACAGAAGCACCGTCAGTTAACGGAGTTGAGTTACCTGCTGTCATTGTTGCAGTTTCACCTTTACCGAAAACTGGTTTTAACTTAGCAAGTTTTTCAACTGTACTGTCCGGACGTAAGTTGTTGTCACGGTTAAGACCTAAGAATGGAGTCATTAAGTCATCAAAGAAACCACGGTCATAAGCAGCAGCAAGTTTTTGGTGGCTGCTTGCAGCTAGCTCGTCTTGTGCTTCGCGAGTGATACCCCATTCTAAAGCAGTGATTGCTTGGTGCTCACCCATTGAAAGGCCAGTACGTGGTTCACCATTGCTTGGTGCATCAAGAAGCTTTTTAAAATCAATTTTTGTTAAAGCTTTAAGACGGTCTTTACCCGTTTTAGCAACATTGAGTTCAAGTAAAACTTTACGTAAACCATCACCTACAGCAATCGGCGCGTCAGAAGTTGTATCTACACCACCTGCAATACCTACGTCGATTTGACCAAGTGCAATTTTATTTGCAACAACAAAAGCAGCTTGTAAACCTGTACCACATGCAATTTGAATGTCGTAAGCAGGAGTTTCAGGAGCAAGATCTGTGCTCAATACAACTTCGCGAGTCATGTTGAAGTCACGGCTATGTTTTAAAACAGCGCCCGCAACAACTTCACCAATACGCTTACCTTGTAAATTAAAGCGTTCAACCAAACCATTCAATGCTGCTGTCAGCATGTCAGAATTAGACGCTTTGAAATAAGCAGTATTTGAACGTGCAAATGGAATACGGTTGCCACCAATAATTGCAACGCGGCGAACAGTGTTTTGACTCATGGTTTTATCCTGTTGAACAGAAGGTTTGGTTTTTGTTGCTTTTGGTGCTGCAGCTACATTTGAAGATGTAGACGGGGTTGCTGAAGCAGCGCTCTTACTACGAGGGCTACGTGCAGGTGCAGTCGTTGAACGAGTACGTGTCGTTTTTTGTGTATTAGTTGCTGCTTTAGGAGTAGTGCTGTTACGCTTAGCCGTGTTAGAAGCCGACTTTGATGTATTTGACACTTTTTCCTCAGCAGAATTCTCGACTGCTGGATTTTCTTGAGTTGTCTTGCTCATAAGGCTTTTCCAAGCATATTAACGATATTCTTATAAGCTACATTAACACAATTCAAATAGACCTGTATTGACTAGAATGACATTGTAGATAGCATTCAGGTCAAGACATCCAAAGATGAACTCAAGTATGATTTGGAGTAACTCTAATGAACGACTGCTTTCATATTGTTTCTATCCATCTCATAACATAATGAAGCCTGTCGTAGAAAATTCATTTCTTTGAGAGATAATAATCATGACTGATCAATACCAAGCATTTACACAATCTCCTATTGGTAAATTCGTTGTTAAAAATCTGGGTTTACCATCACCAGTTGCATTAGAGCGTTTTGAAAGTGCTCAGCCAGTAGTGAATGGTGCAGTATTGGTTGGCGCAGCGCCGTCAAGTGTATTGTCTGGTGCGATTGCACAAGTACTTAGCAATATTCATGCTGACAGCTATGTAGGCAATAATGTTGCATTACAGCAAGAAGCTGCAAAAGTTGGTTTAAATTTACGCCCATTCAATGCAGGCGACAAAGAATCAAAATTCAAAGCAGTTGTATTTGATGCTTCTGGTATTCAAAACTCAGAACAGTTAAACGAACTTTATAAATTCTTTAATCCGATTGCACGTCAAGTTGCAACTTCTGGTCGAGTGATTGTGGTTGGTACAACACCTGAAACTGCAAAAACTGTAAAACAGGCAATTGCTCAGCGTGCACTTGAAGGCTTTATCAAATCTGTAGGTAAAGAGTTTAAAAAGGGTATTACTGCTCAAGTTGTTTATGTTGATGAAGGTGCCGCTGCAAATCTTGAATCAACATTACGTTTCTTACTTTCTCCACGTTCAGCGTATGTATCTGGTCAAGTAATTCGTGTATCTAAAGCAGATGTAGTTGATGTTGATTGGGCAAAACCACTTGCTGGAAAAACTGCATTAGTAACTGGTGCAAGTCGTGGTATTGGTGAAGCAATTGCACATGTGTTGGCACGTGATGGTGCGCATGTTATTTGTTTAGACGTACCACAACAACAAGCTGACCTTGACCGTGTAGCGGCTGACATTGGTGGTTCTACATTGGCAATTGACATTACAGCTGCCGATGCAGGCGAAAAAATTAAAGCTGCTGCGGCAAAACAAGGCGGTTTAGATATTATCGTTCATAACGCAGGTATTACTCGTGACAAAACTTTGGCAAACATGAAGCCAGAGCTTTGGGACTTGGTCATTAACATTAACTTGTCTGCTGCTGAACGTGTAAATGACTACTTGTTAGAAAACGATGGTCTAAATGCAAATGGCCGTATTGTTTGTGTATCATCGATTAGTGGTATTGCTGGTAACCTTGGTCAAACCAACTATGCTGCATCTAAAGCTGGTGTCATTGGTCTAGTTAAATTTACTGCACCTATTCTAAAAAATGGTATTACCATTAATGCAGTAGCACCTGGCTTTATTGAGACTCAAATGACTGCTGCGATTCCATTTGCAATTCGTGAAGCTGGTCGCCGTATGAACTCAATGCAACAAGGCGGTTTACCTGTTGATGTAGCAGAAACAATTGCATGGTTTGCATCAACTGCTTCTACAGGTGTAAATGGCAACGTTGTACGCGTGTGCGGTCAAAGCTTGTTGGGCGCTTAAGCACTTTTAGTTAAAGAGGGGTGCTTGTGCATCCCTTTTTTATTTAAGAATCTATAAATTATAAAAGGTTAGGTATGAATACTCGTCATTTTAGTCAACTACCAAAAGCGGCATTGGCTTATCCAAAAGTAGTGCAAGGTTTAATTTTTAAAAAACCGAAAGGTCCAAAAATATTACCGCAAGTTGAATATGTGGTAGATACCCTAGAAATTGATCAGAACCACCTCAAAGCTTATAACGAAGTATGTGGCTTCAAAAATAATGGCTTTGTACCCGCAATTTATTTGGCTGTGCTTTCTCAAAGTTTGCAAATGCACATGATGACAGCAGAAGCCTTCCCATTTCCGATTTTAGGTTTAGTGCATATTCGTAACCAGATTAAACAGACCAGACCGATTGGCGTAACTGAAAAACTCACTCTGTCATGTAAATTTGGGGAACTAAAACCACATGATAAAGGTGTTCAGTTTGACTTTATTACCACGGCAAAAGTTGGCAATGAAGTGGTGATGGAAGGCTTAACGACTTATTTATCTCGCCAAAAAGTTGAGAAAAGAGTGAGTGAGAAAGCCAAAGAAGAACAAGTACCAGCTTATGTGCCAAAGGCAGAGTGGAATATTTTAGAAAATACAGGCCGCCGTTACGCGAAAGTGTCTGGTGATTTTAACTTAATTCATATTCATGCCATTACAGCAAAAGCATTTGGCTTTAAGCAAGCAATTGCGCATGGCATGTGGAGTAAAGCGAAAGCATTAGCGAATCTTGAATTACCAAATGCTTATGAAGCAGATGTATGGTTTAAGCTACCAATGTTCTTGCCATCAAAAGTTGAGTTTTTAACGGCAAATGCAGATAAAAAGACTGATTTCTTAATTCGTAATGCTAAATCACAAAAACCGCATGTTGCAGGAACTGTAAAAGCGTTATAAAAATATCAGCAGCCTGAACAGAGGTTTGGGCTGCTTTTGAGCAAAATAACAAAAAATGCAAGGAACTTCATGTGATTAAAGAGATTTTACTGGCCGATACCCATAACTATCACGGTATTTTAGATGAACGTTTTATTGATTTAGCTCACCAATTTAGCCGTCTTCAAGATGCTAGAACCGGACAAGGTGGAGCTGCATTAGCGGTTTATTTTAGAGGCCAAAAAGTTGTAGATATCTACACCGGTCTAAAATCACAAACTGAAGCTTGGCAACCTGACACATTGGCAGTTTGCTACTCTACAGGTAAGGGCGTACTTGCAACTTTAGCGCATATTTTGGTAAGTGAAGGGTTTTTAGAATACGACAAACCGATTGCGACCTATTGGCCTGAGTTTGCTCAAAATGGAAAAGAGCAAATGACTTTGCGTCATGTGCTAAGCCATCAAAGCGGCATGTTTGATGTTCGAAATATCATCGAAAGTGCGAGAGAAATGCTCGACTGGTCACATATGTTAGATGTGGTCGCGGCGACTAAGCCAAGATTCCTTGCAGGAGAGGGTAATGCTTATCAAGCTTTAACATTCGGTTGGCTTGTCGGTGGCGTACTTGAAAAAGCAACTGGTCAATCTCTAGATCAGCTCATGCAAAAATATCTTGTTGAGCCATTACAGTTAGATGGCGCTTATTTTGGAACGCCTGCAAATGAGTTGGATCGTGTAGCACGTCTAATTATTCAACCAAAACCAGAAAAACCAGCGTCTACTCAAGTTGAAAAACCTAAAAAGCCACAGACGCGTAAGAGTTCACTCTCTGAAAAAGTGATTACATGGACGGGTCAAGACCCGCAAGACTTTCAGGATGCGATGATTCCAAAAGGAATGAAAAATTTTAGTTTCTTTAGTGATGAGGGACTGCAAGCAGTCATTCCGGCAGCGAACGGGACATTTACTGCAAATAGCCTTGCTAAAATTTATGCGATGCTAGCAAATCAAGGTGAATGGGATGGACAGCAATTGATTCGCCCAGAAGTATTTAAAGAACTTAGTACTATTCAAAGTTATGCACGTGATCGTGTCATGCCAATTCCGATGAATTGGCGTTTAGGCTATCACCGTATTATTACTATGGGTAAACGCGCTAAAAATGGCTTTGGGCATATTGGTTACAATGGTTCAGGAGCGTGGTGCGATCCTGAGCGTGGTCTTAGCTTTGCTTATACGCATAACTTTCAAATTGGTTCAATCACCGGTGATTACCGTTTATGGGGGCTGACTCAAGAAACTTTACGTTGTACAGACCAAATTTTAAAAGGCCGTAAAGGCTGGTTCTAATTTTAATATTTTAAAGCTGGTATTTTTAAGCAATGCCAGCTAAACACTTATAATAATTCTAGGCGAATAATCGCTTCGGTATGGCGCTTAAAGTCTTCTTCAGCTAAACCTTGTAAACCAAGTTTATAAATACCTTCTAAGCCGCAAACAAAGGCAATAAGTCGCCATGCAATGTCTGTTGAATTAGATGTATTTTTAAACTCACCTTCTTTCTTGCCACATTCAATCGCTTGCACAATAGATTCATGCCAACTTTGCATGGCAAAGTTATACGCCTTTCGTATTTCAACATCTTGTTCAATCAAGAGTTCAGCTTCATTCCATAAGCGTAAATAGGGCTGAAGTCTATCTATATTTTCTGCGCCTAATAAGATGAATAGCCTTTGAAATTGGCTAGTCGTTTTTAGGGTTTGTTCAATTTCATCAAGCTGTTCCATGAGCTTTAAAAAAGCTTCAGCTTTTAAATGAGATGCCGAAGAAAAGTGGTGGTGAACTTGTCCCGTAGAGGTTTGTGCTTCTGTTGCGATTCGGCGTACCGTCATGGCTGTAAAACCTTCAGCCAAAGCAACTTGCATGGCAGCTTGCAGAATCATTTCTCTGCGTTGATCGCGATTAAGATAGGCCATGTTTCTTTCACCTGACTGAATTCGACACAAATTACATTAAAACTAAAAGTTGGACAAGTGTCCAATTGTGTATATAATAACCATGATTTGAACACATGTCCAAGTTTTGGATATTGAAGAGCGTTATGCAAAAAAAATGGTTAATCCTGACAATTATCGTCCTTATTTATTTACCAGTTACGATTGATGCAACGGTGATGCATGTTGCAACACCGTCTTTAAGTGCAGCATTAAATTTAACTGCCAATCAGCTTTTATGGGTCATTGATATTTATTCACTGAT
This sequence comes from Acinetobacter sp. ABJ_C5_2, assembly GCF_044538485.1. Lineage (NCBI taxonomy): Bacteria > Pseudomonadati > Pseudomonadota > Gammaproteobacteria > Moraxellales > Moraxellaceae > Acinetobacter > Acinetobacter sp. ABJ_C5_2. Next base: position 42,090 of record NZ_JBIUCS010000016.1, read on the forward strand.
TATGGCGGGTTTGATTTTGCCGATGGGTGCACTTGGTGATCGTATTGGCTTTAAAAAATTATTATTTATTGGAACTGCAATTTTTGGAGTCGGTTCCTTAGCTGCGGCTTTTTCTCCAACAGCTTATGTCTTAATTGCTTCCCGTGCTGTTTTAGGTCTAGGGGCAGCGATGCTTATTCCTGCCACTTTATCAGGCATTCGTAATGCTTTTACCGAAGAAAAGCAGAGAAATTTTGCACTGGGTCTTTGGTCTACAGTGGGTGGCGGCGGAGCAGCTTTTGGTCCATTGGTTGGTGGTTTTGTGCTAGAACACTTCCATTGGGGAGCTGTATTCCTCATTAACATTCCGATTATTTTAGTGGTTCTAGTCATGATCGCGATGATCATTCCAAAACAACAAGAGAAAACTGATCAGCCAATTAACTTGGGGCAAGCTTTAATTTTGGTTGTAGCCATTTTAAGCCTCATCTATTCAATCAAATCGGCGATGTACAACTTCTCAGTACTTACAGTCGTGATGTTTGTGGTGGGTATAAGTACTTTAATTCACTTCATTCGAAGCCAAAAAAGAATGACCACGCCAATGATTGATCTGGAGTTATTTAAACATCCAGTGATTTCTACCAGCATTGTGATGGCGGTGGTTTCCATGATTGCTTTGGTTGGCTTTGAATTACTCTTGTCTCAAGAGTTGCAGTTTGTGCATGGGTTTTCTCCATTACAGGCAGCCATGTTTATTATTCCATTCATGATTGCAATTAGTTTAGGTGGTCCATTAGCTGGTATTTGCTTGAATAAGTGGGGGCTTAGACTTGTATCTACTGTTGGTATTTTAATAAGTGGATTTAGTCTATGGGGGCTTGCCCAGCTTAACTTTTCGACCAATCACTTTTTAGCGTGGACGTGTATGGTCTTTTTAGGCTTTAGTATTGAGATTGCCTTACTGGCTTCAACTGCTGCGATTATGTCATCTGTTCCACCACAAAAAGCAAGTGCAGCAGGTGCGATTGAAGGTATGGCCTATGAACTTGGAGCTGGTTTAGGCGTCGCTATTTTTGGGTTAATGTTGTCTTGGTTTTATAGCCGCTCAATTATTTTACCAGCAGAGCTTCCATCGAACTTAATTGAAAAAGCGAGTATCTCGATTGGTGAAACCATGCAATTAGCTTCTAACCTTGAAAGCCCTTTGGGAGGGCAATTAATTGCAGTTGCTCAGCAAGCTTTTAGCTATGCGCATAGTTGGGTACTCACTATTTCAGCTATTTGTTTCTTCCTTTTAACTGTATTTGTCTGGTTTAGCTTTCCTAAGAAAGTAAACTAAAATAAAGGGTAAAAAGAGAGATTTATCTTTCTTTTTACTCTCAAATGTCTTTTTTAATATTTTCTTTATAATAAAATTAGTTATTTAATTCTCATAAACAACCCATTCTTTAATAAATTTCATGTTTTTATTTCAAAATGATTCAATATTCATGTAATTGAAATTTAATGAAAAATTGATTGGTCGAAAATTGACTGTAAAAAAATGGTTTGTTAACCTGCTATTCGAAAATCTAAAAACAAATAAAAGAGGCCGCTGTGAATTTTAAATTAAAAACATCACTTATTATTGGAGCAATTGTTGCGTCTTCACTTGTGTATGCCGCAACTGTACTTTCACCAAATCAGAATAATAATAGTGGATCAATACCATCTGGTTATTCAGATTTAGAATTTTCTTTAGCAAATGGGAATTGGGTCAAAAATCTCTCTTTACCAGCAAGTGCTAATAATTCGGACAAAATTACAATTCGTTCTAGTGCTGCCTATAGTAGTTATTTAGATACTTCTAATACGAATATTCCGTTAGAAGTGTTGAAGATAAATAGTGGAGATGTTTATCAATTCATCTTTAATAGCAGTCAAAATAAATGGATCGCTCAGTTAGCAACAGTGAGTCCTACCAATGGTGCGACTTATGAAGTCGTTCCATTAACCACTGCATCAATGCAAAAAATACTTATTCAGAATGACAAATGGGCACAAACCATTGCATTACCGAGTGATGTACGTGACGGAACAACCGTACAAGTTGTTTCTACAGCAAGTGCAAGCTCAGAGATTGATAAAACAAATTTACTATTCCCAAGCAGTTTCACATTAAAAAATGGCTCTGAATATTGGTTTAAATATTATTCTGCTTTAGGAAAATGGGTTCCAGAATATATAAAATCTCAGAAGCTAAATGTTCAGCAAATCGGAACATCTTTAGCCGCGGTAAGTAGTCCGCTTACCGAAATTGCATTTGGAGATGGAAACTGGGTTTCGAATTTCACTCTACCTGCTACTGCAAGTGATCGAGATAGAATTATTATCAAGTCTACAGCGACTTGGTCTGCAAAAATTAATAATACCAATGTTAATAGTCAAGCAACTTTAACGCTTAAAACAGGCGATCAATATGAGTTTATGTATGTAAGCGACAAAGGATATTGGCAACTGATCTCTTCACCTACAAAGGTGATTGATTCAACCGCAACAATCCCTGCAACTTTACCGAATATGACTCAGCCCACTTTAAAGGTAAAACTGTCTACATCAAATTGGCAGCCGACCTTGCAGCTACCAGCTCAAGCTCAAGTCGGGGATAAGGTGGTTATTGTGTCGAATGCATCGGCAGACACCTATATTAATGCTGCTAATGGTTTGTCGACAGCAATTAAAAATGGTGAAAACCGCCGTTTTATTTACACCGCTCAAGGTTGGATAGTAGATAGTTATACAATTGATATGTTGTTGGTTTCTAGCCCAGAAGTAAATTCAATTTTAGGTGAGAGCGCTGCAAAACTTAGAATGATTGAAGGCGTAAATTTAACGAATTTAACTGCTGAAAATTCGAATGCACGCTTTTACTTAAGAGATGTAGGTTATCTGGCTTATAAAATTCCTGCTGCCACTTTAAAAGAAGCAATTTCTACTGGACGAGATGACACGACGGTACAAAATGAGCGTAAACGTGTATTGGCAGACGGTGTTTATTATCAAGGTAATGAACCTGGTGACGGTGGTTGTGGCTGGGCTTGGATTAATGCTTCTGCATATAACATGATTGGTGCAAATGATATTGCAGGTTGTTCTGTTGCAGCTATGCGTCATGAAGTCGGCCATAATCTTGGCCTATACCATAATGGTTCAACCAATATTGGTTCAGGTTTTGCCCATCCGTTAGGAAGTACCGCAATGGGTGGTAATAATATTAATTTTTACTCTAGCCCGTATCTGTATAACCCTAAATATGGTGTACGTTTAGGTGCAGAAGGAAAAATTGATGCGGTCAGTGTCATTAACTTAAATGTACAGAAAATTTCTCTATATAACTAATCTCTATTTTTAGCTGTAACTAATGAACAAAAATAAATTGTTAATAGGAACTGCTATCGCTTGTGTGGCGTTAGCAGTTTTAATCTGGTTTGCTTTTTCACAGCAAAGCTCTTCTGCTTTAACATCGCCTTTAGAAAGTCGGCAAGAGTCTGGGACAAAAGTGGCAGATAGCCAGAATGAATTTACTCGTCAAAATATGCTGAATTTGAGTCCGTCAGAAAAGGAAAATTTGTCTAGGCAACAAATTGTTTTTAATGAAATAGAAAAAGATCAGCTTCCTTCTAATATTAATTTTCCACTACTTAAAAATGCGAAAGGTATGGTCATTAAATATGATCCAAATGTGATTGAACTTAAAAAAGTAGGTGACACTGTTAAGTTCCAAATGTTGGAATATGGCATTAATCGCACAGGAAAAATTGTAGAGATCGAACCTGTTGATCAAGATATTGTTCGGTGGACTGGAAAATTTGATCAGGGCGATCCAAATCAGAATTTCTTTACCATTACTCAAAGTCAAAAAGACCACTACACGATCATGCAAATTTTTACCGAGAAAGGAAATTATTCGGCTGAAATTAAGGATGGTGTAGGGCTGGTCCAAACCATGGATGAAGGTGTAACTGATCAAGAGCTACATCATGATCATCCTTAGACAAATAAATGGTTCTGGTAGAGAAAAGAAGTCAGTTCGCAGTTTATCTGTACGGATATGAGCTTTATGCGTTCACACTCTTTTAAAAACAAAGTATGCTTATGCCTGTAACAAGGAGCATACATGTATCAAGTACTTGCTAGAAAATACCGTCCACGTAATTTCAATGAGTTAGTGGGGCAAAACCATGTTTCTCGTGCATTAAGTAGTGCATTGGAACGCGGTCGTCTTCACCATGCTTATTTATTTACAGGAACACGCGGTGTAGGTAAAACTACAATCGCACGTATTTTAGCCAAGTGTTTGAATTGTGAAACAGGTGTGACTTCTACACCATGTGAAGTTTGTGCAACGTGTAAGGCGGTAAACGAAGGCCGTTTTATTGATCTGATCGAAATCGATGCTGCTTCAAGAACAAAAGTAGAAGATACGCGTGAACTTTTAGACAACGTTCCTTATGCGCCAACGCAAGGTCGTTTTAAAGTTTACCTGATTGACGAAGTACATATGTTATCGACGCATTCTTTTAATGCGTTATTAAAAACACTAGAAGAACCACCAGAACACGTTAAATTTCTGTTTGCTACGACTGACCCACAAAAGCTACCGATTACGGTCATTTCACGTTGTTTGCAATTTACTTTACGACCTTTAGCTGTAGATGAAATTACTAAGCACCTTGGCGCTATTCTTGAAAAAGAGCAAATTACTGCTGATCAGGATGCAATTTGGCAAATTGCTGAATCTGCTCAAGGTTCACTGCGAGATGCACTATCTTTAACTGACCAAGCGATTGCTTATGGTCAGGGTGCGGTACATCACCAAGATGTTAAAGAAATGCTTGGCTTGATTGACCGTACAATTATTTATGATTTGATTTTAGCGGTTCATCAAAACCAACGTGAGAAAGTTAGTCAGCTTTTATTGCAATTTAGACATCAAGCGCTAGATGTTTCACTGGTGCTTGACCAGCTCATTTCAACATTGCATGAATTGGCAATTTTGCAATATCTACCTGATTTGAGTTTGAAATATAGCGATGAAATTAATCGCAAAATCATGCAATTGTCTAAGCTAATTTCTGCTCAAGATTTGCAGCTTTATTACCAAATCGCATGTAAAGGTCGTTCAGACTTGCAACTTGCCGTAACGCAAGAGCAAGGTTTTGAAATGTGTATTTTACGCTTATTGGCATTCCGTCCTTTAGCGCCAAATGAAATTTTAGTATCAGAGCCTGTTCAACAAAATGGACAAGCAGTAGTAGGGCTAAATCAACAAGCTCAGCAAACAGTTCAAGAGATTCCACCTGTAAGTACTGTTCAGCCGGTTGAAGTTATTAATCAACCCGCTATTGTTGAACCTGAACCTGAACCTGAACCTGAACCTGAACCTGAACCTGAACCTGAACCTGAACCGCAGTCTAATCAGGATTTAATGGTATTTGACCCAAATCATCATGAGCTGATTGGGCTTGAGTCAGCAGTTGTTCAAGAAACAATTAGTGTTCTGGAAGAGGATTTCATTCCCGTGCCAGAACAAAAGGCAGTACAAGTTCAGGCTGAAACTCAGGCCAAACAAATTGAACCCGAGCCAACTTTTACGGCTGAGCCGCAAGGTTTGTTTGAAACATCTGATACTGAGTTTTCTCTTGGTCAGGATGCGCCTTTAACTCATGACTTGGTTTCTGAACCTATTATTGAGCAGCAACCATTGGTGCAACCCGAAGTGGTTGTTGAAACTGCTCCAGTTGTAAAAGAGTCTAGTGCAACTGATAACGGGCAGTTGATGCCTCAGGATATTTTGAAGCTTTCTGCTCAAGTTTTGGAAGGTGAGTGGACACTTGAAAAATGGGAATACTGGTTTAGAAACAGCCAGCTTTCTCCAGCCGTCCAAGAACTTGCTCAACATGGTGTAATGACTGGAGAAATTGGTGGTAACACGGTTTTCCATATTCCTCAAGAATATGAAAATATGCTGACCCAGTTACAGCAAGGCCTTATTGATGCATTAAATGAGCAATGGCCGAATACTCAATTTACGGTTGAGTATGGTGCAGTTAATACATCTACACCCTATGTCATGCAAAGCATGCGTAAAGAAAAAGCTTTCCATAGAGCGACAGAGCTATTACAGCAACAACCTGTCATTAAAAGCCTCATAGAAACTTTTGATGGCGAACTCCAAAATATTCAATTAAAGCCTTAAATTTACATAAATTTTGATCTGGTGAGAAATGTGAAAATAATAGAATTTTCATATTTTTCACTGGATTGAAATATTCGAGTCACGCCACTGTCATTGTACTTTTCTATGTTAGCCATTTTAGATTTTAAATGGACTATATATCGTCATGAAAAGGCAATGCACAGGAACAACTTCCTTTAAATATTCTTATTTTTTATTAATCGGCGCCATTCTGCTGAGTGGTTGTAACGACTCATCAAATGATAATTCAAATACACCAGAGACAGGTAAAAAGCCTGTAATGCGCTGTGCTCCTTAAACTTAAATAATAAAAAGAACCTGATCATGATTACACGTCGTAAATTTTTAAATTACTCTTTAAATATGGGTTTTGGTGCTGCGGCATTGGCAGCTTTTCCATCTAGTATTCAAAAAGCTTTAGCAATTCCTGCAAATAATAAAACGGGTACTATTCAAGATATTGAACACGTTATTATTTTAATGCAGGAAAACCGATCTTTTGATCATTACTTTGGTACGTTAAAAGGCGTTCGAGGTTTTGCTGACCGCTTTACAATTCCCTTGCCAAATGGTCGTAAGGTTTGGGAACAGCTTAGACGCAATGGGCAAGTTTTAACGCCTTTTCATTTAGACGGTACAGCCAACAATGCACAGCGTGCAGATGGCACACCGCATACATGGAACGATAGTCAGTTGGCATGGGATAATGGCCGTATGGCGAACTGGCCAACCTATAAAACCGATATATCCATGGGCTATTTTAAAGAAAAAGAAATTCCTTATCAGTTTGCACTTGCTAATGCCTTTACGATTTGTGATGCCTACCATTGTTCTATGCACACTGGAACAGATGCAAATCGTTCTTATCATTTGACTGGTACAAATGGTACAACACCGACCAAGCGTTCATTTGTAAACAATGAATGGGACTGGATTGATGGTAACCCCGCTACGGCAGATCGCGGTTATACATGGAAGACTTATGCCGAACGTTTGGAAGAAGCTGGGGTAAGTTGGATTTGCTATCAAAATATGCCGGATGAATGGGGCGATAATATGCTTGGTGCATTTCGTTCCTTTAGAAAGGCAAACATTGCTTCTGGTTACCCAGTTGCAAGTGGTGGTGAACCAAACAAACCATATGCAGATACGGGCCAAAAACTACCGTATAAAGCCTATGACTCTGCTACGGATAATGCCAAAAATCCACTCTATAAAGGCATTGCAAATACACTACCGGGCAATAAGCCTGAAGAATACCTCGATGCTTTTAAACGCGACATTCGTGAAGGTATGTTACCTCAAGTGTCTTGGATTAATGCGCCCTCAATTTATTGCGAACATCCAGACCCTTCAAGTCCTGTCCAAGGGGCATGGTTTATTCAAGAAATTATTGATGCATTAACTGCTGTACCAGAGGTGTGGAGTAAAGCAGCACTGCTTATAAACTTCGATGAAAATGACGGCTACTTTGACCATATGCCATCGCCATCAGCACCATCACGACTTGCAAATGGTCAGTATGCTGGCAAATCGACATTAAGTAGTGCCGATATGCAGGATGAATATTTTGACCACGCTGCGCCTGAAGGAAGCCATTCTCAGCCTACACCTGATGGTCGTGTTTATGGTCCGGGTCCTCGTGTTCCGTTATATGTGATTTCCCCATGGAGCCGTGGTGGCTGGGTCAATTCGCAAGTGTTTGACCATACCTCTGTACTCATGTTTTTAGAAAAACGTTTTGGGGTTAAAGAGCCGAATATCAGTGCGTACCGCCGTGCAGTGTGTGGTGATTTAACCAGTGCATTTAACTTTAAAACTCCAAATGCAGATGTTTTACCGCAGCTGAGCGGTAAACAAACACGTGTGCAGGCAGATACATTAAGGGTAAATCAAGAAGCTTTGCCTGCTGTACCTGTACCAACCGATATTAAGTTGCCGATCCAGCAAAGTGGCATACGTTTGTCGCGTGCGCTACCTTACGAATTGCATACCAGTGCGCGCTGTAAAGCGGATGGCAAAGTGCAATTAATATTCTCTAATACAGGTACACAAGCTGCGGTTTTTCATGTTTATGACAAACTCAACTTGGATCGTATTCCAAAGCGTTATATTGTCGAGCCGAATAAAACTTTAGATGATGAATGGGATGCTTTAAAAGATAACTTGGGCCGTTATGACCTATGGGTACTTGGCCCAAATGGCTACCATCGTCACTTTAAAGGTGATACTCAACATATTGTCGATAGTAGTGTTAAACCTGAAATTCGAGTGTGCTATGACATTGCCAATGGCGATGTGTATGTTGAACTCATGAATGATGGTACCAAGGATGCAATATTGACGGTAAAACCTTGTGCATATCGACAAGATGCGCCGTTACAACTTACCGTAAAGGCGGGGCAGGTTGTTAAGCAACATTGGGCTTTGGCTGATGTCGGGCATTGGTATGATTTTGAAATCACGAGCCAGAGTGATCCATACTATTACCGACGTTTTGCTGGTCGAGTTGAAACGGGTGAAGACTCTTTTAGTGATCCCGCAATGATGTAAGCTAAAACGAGGCAAAAAGAGCTGTGTATTTTCTTTTTGCCTCATTTTTTATAATAAGAAATTCTCTAAAACCTCACGAACTTTCTCGGAAATTGGCACAGTCTTACGCGTTTCGCGATCAACAAACACATGCACAAAATGCCCTTGAGCTGAGGCTTGATCTTGACCTTGTTTAAAGATTGCCAATTCATAACGTAGTGAAGTCGTACCGATTTTACCAATCGCAACACCTACTTGAATAATTTCTGGAAATGATAACTCTTGTAAAAAGCTACAAGCTGAATCAACCACTAACCCAATTGACTTTGCTTCATGAATATCAAAACCTGTTTTCTGAATGAGCAATGCATTGGCTGCTGTATCGAAGTAGCTATAGTAAGTCACATTATTCACATGACCATAAATATCGTTATCTGCCCAACGCGTTTGAATATCTAAAAAGAACTTAAATTGATCTCGGGTTTTTAAAACGGGTTTAGTCATTAATGAATCGCCTGATAAATTGCCAAAGCAGCGGCTTCTGTCATGTCTCGTGGATTATTTTGTAGCAAGCGAGTTTGCAACATGGCATCTTGTGCAAGTCTGGGTAAACTCGATTCATCAATACCCAAATCTCTAAGTTTTAAGGTCAAGCCACTACGGTCTAAGTGGTTCTGCATATGGTCAATAAACAGATCACACAAACCATCAGTGCTGCCATTACTATATGGATCTAGCCATTGCATAAGCTCTGCATAGTATTTTTTTGCATTAGGTGCATTAAATTTTAATACTTCAACCAACACTAAGGCATTGGTATGCCCATGCGATAAATGAAAATGACCACCCAATGGGTAAGCTAAAGCATGTACAGCGGCAACAGGCGAGTTTGCGAATGCTTGACCTGCGAGCATTGAACCGAACAGCATGTTTTGACGTGCTTCTAAATCATTACCATCTTTAAGAACTTTCGGTAAGTTATGGTTTAGTAGCTTCAAAGCATTCTTAGCTAAAATATCGGTGTATATATTCTTCTTGTGTTTAGAAGTATATGCCTCAATGGCATGCACCATCGCATCGATACCTGTTGCAGCAGTAATATGCGCCGGCAAGTTTTGAGTAAAGGTAGCATCAAGAATTGCTGTATCGGCATATAGTACTGGAGAGACAATCCCCATTTTTGTTGTCTCTCCAGTAGTCACAATTGAAATAGGCGTTACTTCCGAGCCCGTACCCGCTGTCGTTGGAATTAAAATAAGAGGAAGTCGGGCTGTTTTGACCTGATTTACCCCGTACATTTCTTGTAGGTTTTGAGTTTGGTTGGGATGTGCGAGTAAAGCAATAACTTTTGCAACATCTAAAGAACTGCCACCACCAAAACCAATAATGGCATCTACATTTTGCTGTTTTGCATAATTGGCTGCATCTAAGACCACTTGTTCTGGTGGGTCAGCCTGTACATCTGCATAAATGTCATATTCAATATTGAGTGTATCTAAAATTTGAAGAATGGGTAGATGTAACTGATTTTTGATCATGCCTGCATCGGTGACCAGTAATAACTTGCGGTAAGCTTTTGATGACAAAGCATTTTGTAATTCTTGTATAGAGCCTAAGCCAGAGATGATGTTTGGAACGGTTTGAAATTGAAAATGGCTCATATACGTTATTTCCTTATTCTTGAAAATTATTGTTGAACGGTTCTATAAGATTCAATCTTTAAATAACTTAGCATAAGACACTTTAAAATAAAGTAGTTCTGGGGCAATTATGTTGAGTGTTGTATAAGATGAGCACTGTTTTTATGTGCTCGAAATCGGATATTCAGGCGATGCACAAGTTATTTAAGAAGCCATTGAACGGTGGGCTTTTTGTTATTTATAGGGCTCTATAGATTTTCTGGCTAGCTTCTAATTTATATAATGTCTTAACAATTTATAATTTTATTCGGTTCTAAAAAATGAAAATTTCTAAAACTTTACTTAGTGTTATTGGATGCACTTGCTTCATGCTTAGCTCCGCAGCGATGGCAAAAACCAACTCTGGTGTATATTCACCTCAAGAGGGTGTAATTTGTGACAAATACATTTGCGCAGACAAAAAGGGCATCTCTAAAAAACTTACAGCTAAATACTTAGGCACTTATAAAGCGAATAAAGCGTTCTCTCAAGGTGATTTTGATACTTCAGCATTTACACTTTCAAATGGTGTGTTCTGTGATACCAAAACAAGACTATGCCATGTCGATCGATATTTCGAGAATGGTCATCGTAGCAAAATTGATAGAAATATGACTGATAAGTTATTTAAAAATAAATAATTTTCCTGTATTAAATAAGGTTTGTCTAAAACGATCAATAACTTAAAAGACAAAATTTTGTGTTTTAAGAAAAAATTATGCTATGTTTAATTACGCTTTAATGATGAGCAAGTTTAACTCATGTACTGTTTACTAAAAAAAATCAATACCACCACCACGACCTTTAAAAAAAGGCTGCGTGTGATTTTTTATTAGAGCGACTTAATAAGATACCCCAACCCAGCCAATAATGGCTGGGTTTATTTTTCTCTGCTCATTATTGGTTTTTACAGAGAAAGATTATGGACTTAAGTAATAACTCAAAATCAGCTTTACTCGTCATTGATATGCAAAATGGTCTAGTCAGAGCAAAGTCGATGCCATACAACCATCAACTCATACTTTCAAATATTCTCAAGCTGATTGAACATCATCGCTCGAATAGCAAGCAAATTATTTTTGTCCGTCATGTTGGTGAGAAAGATACGCCCTTAGATCCAAATAGTCCAAATACTCAGTTGATCGCAGATTTATCTGTTAATTCAGATAAAGATATTGTCATTGAGAAAAGATACCCGAGTAGTTTCAAGAATACTGACTTAAAAGAAGTTTTAGAGAAACTTGGTATTGATGAAATCATAGTGACTGGGATGAAAACAGAATATTGTATAGATACGACTATTAGAGCTGCTTCAGAGTTTGGATATAAAGTAACTTTAATCTCTGATGCTCATACAACATCTGATTCTATAACTTTAGATGCACAGCACATAATTGATCATCACAACCAAGTTTTTAGTAATGCTTTTGCCAATGTAAAAACTACTGAAGAGTTTCTGTATTAAATAATGACTATTAGCGATTGGTAGGGTTTCAATTATTAAGTATTTCTGTAAAATTGAGATGTTGCCTTAAACAACAATAAACCTTAATGATCAGCGCAAAGTCATAAGGGGAAGCCTACTTGAAAGAGTAGGCTTTTTTTATATTATCTATAAATATCTTTCGTTTAGGCTTAAACATAAAAGAGAGGAACATACAAAAATTTATTTCTTATTGTCGCGATGAGTTAGTTTCAATTCCAGATTATTCAGATCTATGACTTGATTAGATGAATTAACAAGTTTTAATTTGAGTTCATCATCTGAATTTCTCTTAAAAACTTTAACAACATCCCGATCTGCTTCAATAAAATTACTGCCAGACTCAAGCATAGCAAGCAAAACAATATTTAGGCTTTTACCCTTTTTGGTAAGTAAGTATTCTTTGCGCTCTCGTACACCTACTTCTTTATAGATTGATAACTCAAATATTTCTAATTCAATAAGATGTTTGAGACGATTAGATAAAATTTGCTTTGATATACCTGTATTTACTAAAAAATCATTAAATTTTGTTATCCCATAGAAAGCTTCTCTTAACAAGAGGATTGTCCATCTGTCATTCAATATTTCAGTAATTTTAAAGATTCCACATACATCTACGGGAAATTTATGGTCTGGAATAATTTGATTTGACATTAGAGGAAGCTCCAATTAGGATGGGTCTATAATTCAGACCTAGCATTAATTCAGGTAGCATTATGCCATTTATAAATATACAAACTATAGAAGGTTTACTCGATAAAGACAGTAAGGCCGAACTTTTTAAACGGATAACAGACTTATTTGTAGAAATAGAGGGTAAGGGTAATCCAGCTTTTCGAGAGCATGTTTGGATTCGAATTGATGAATATCAACCTGAACAGTGGCAATTAGGTAGCTTAAGGCCAACAAAGGAAATGATTGAGTTAATGACTGCATCTAAGTGATTTATTTAAAGCCCTATGAGTAGGGCTTTTATAATTGAGCATGGTTTTGCTGAAAATATATTTAGCGTATCTAATGAAAATAAAAATACAATTTTAGCTACTTTATCGACTGATTTATCAACTTTTAATCTATTGATAAACATTATTTTCCTTTTCAAGCCATCTGAGTTTTGACAAAATGCAACTTGTCACAATGGTCAACTCAAACCTGACAACAATTGATAGTTTAGTCAGGATTTTGCAAGATTTTACGTGCAAAATACTTATTCATATGTAATTCAAGTGGTTGGAATAAATTTCTAATGGAAACGCAGTATAAGGTGTTATGTGTCTGTTTAGGAAATATCTGCCGTTCTCCCACGGCCGAAGTTGTTTTCAGACATTATTGTGATAAACATCAACTCAATGTCATTGTCGATTCAGCTGGAACGAGCAATTATCATCCGAATAAAGCACCTGATCAGCGTAGCCAACTGCATGCGAAGAAAAGAGGCTATGATTTATCATCTTTACGTGCCAGACAACTTTCAACTCAAGACTTTTTAGATTTTGATTTGATTTTGGCAATGGATCATCAGAACTTTGAAGATATTCATGATTTGCTACAAAGCGCTATCTTTCAATTTGGTAGCCATCAAATTCGAGCAAAAGTAGCATTAATGAGTGAACATGATCCTCAATATCCAAAACAAGCTTTGCCTGATCCTTACTATGGGGGTGATGATGGCTTCGAGCGCGTACTTGACCAATGTGAATCAAGTACTCTGGCATGGATTAATGTCTTAAAAAAACAATTGAATGTTTAAGAATAGGTTTATCAATACAATGCAAATTCAAAATCAAGTACAGCTTAAGCCATTCAATACTTTAAGTTTAGATGTAACAGCTTCTCATTATACTAAGATCACGTCTGTTGAAGACATTAAAGAAGCTTTAGATTTTGCTAAAGCGCATGAGCTAAATGTACTTGTATTATCTGGCGGTAGTAATATGTTGCTACCGCAGCAAATTAATGCGTTAGTCATTCATCTTGATATTCAGGGTATAGAAGTTTTATCTGAAGATGAGGATTTTGTATGTGTCAAAGTAGGTGCAGGGCAAGTTTGGCACGATTTTGTTTTATATAGCACAAAGCAGAACTGGTTTGGCTTGCAAAATTTAGCCCTTATTCCGGGCTTAGTCGGTGCTTCACCAGTACAGAATATTGGTGCTTATGGTGTTGAGGTTGGTGAGTTTATTGAGTCAGTACAAGTTTATGACCGTAAATCTAAAGAGACTCAATCGATTTTGGCGGCCGACTGTCATTTTTCCTATAGACATAGCATTTTTAAAGATGATCCGACACGCTACATCATTACGCATGTCACCTTTAAATTACTCAAACAAGCTCATTTGAAGCTGAATTATGGTGATTTAAAGCAAGCGGTTGGAGACAACCTAACTGCCGAGAATTTACAAAATCAGGTTATCCATATTCGCCAAAGTAAATTACCCGATCCTAAAGAATATCCAAATGTAGGAAGTTTCTTTAAAAATCCGATTGTAAGTGCTCAAGAATTTGAACGCTTAATCACACAATTTTCAACAATTCCACATTATCCTCAAGCCAATGGCAACGTTAAAATTGCAGCGGGCTGGTTAATTGATCAAGCAGGTTGGAAAGGTCAACAACTTGGTGTAGTGGGGATGTTTCACAAACAAGCGTTGGTTTTGGTGAATTATGCCAATGCATCTCTTGCTGATGTAAAGAAAACTTATCAAGCTGTACAACATGATGTTGATCAGCGGTTCCATGTTATGTTAGAACCAGAGCCTGTGCTTTATAACAGTTTAGGTTTAATTGAAAATCATACGGAATAGGTCTATGCCAAAAGTACACTTGATGGTACGTTTTGTACAAGTAGTTACTGTGCTATTTGTACTATTAGGCTGTTTCGTGGTTTTTTTATATTCGCCATTTTACTCAAAACTTATTGTAGCTGGACTTAACTATTTTGTTCCGGTAGATGTGAATGAAGTGGCAGCGGAAAGCCAGCGACAAGCTGCATTAAGTGAACATGATAACTTAGAGCCAGGTTCAAACTTATGGATTGCACGTCAAGCTTATTTAAAGCTGACCGAAGATGCGATACGTGAAAAAAAGACTGCAGACTTGGGCTACATCCAAGAAAACTATAAAGCTTTGCAGCAAATTATTCTTTTAGAAGAAAAAGAACAAGAGCAGGAAGAAGAGGACGACACCTCAGCTGTAAGTGTACCTCTAGTTGCTAAAAACTCAGAAATTGATGCTGCTGATGAAGCAAGTAGTCCTATTGATGAGGCACTTTTTATTAATAGTTCTGAAAACAAAGCGCTTACCGAACAATATACTGAGTTTTTAGCCAGAAAACCTGTCGTACCAGAACATCAGAAAGCGGTAAGTGAGCCTGAGCAGAAAGTTGAATATGTACGTAAAAATCCGTTACCGACTCAACCTAAAAAGTTATCAGAACCCTACGCTATTGTGGTGTTAGGTGGTGGTTTAACTTTAGATAAAAATGGCAAAGATATTGTAGTTAACAGCTATACACGATTAAGACTGGAAAAAACGCTAGAAGTTGAAAAGCAAAACCATTTACCCATTGTATTAAGTGGTGTTGAAGCTCCTTACATGCAGGCTTGGTTGAAAGAACGTGGCGTTGATGCAAAATTATTAGAACAAAGAAGTATGAATACTTGTGAGAATACTCGCTTTAGTTCATTGCTGCTTCAAAAGAAAGGTGGTGCACCTACGGTGATGTTAGTCACAGATGAATATCATATGCCGCGTACGCGCCGTCTATTTGCTTTGAATGGCATCGAAACGATTCCAGTGATTGCCCCAATGCCAACAGCACTTACACGTTGGCAACCAAGTACACAAAACTACGATCATAGTCGTCGTGCAAATTATGAATTACTTGCGACAATTCGTGACATGTTATTTGGTTCAAGTGATTGTCGAGAGGTGCCTTAATGTCTGAGATTCCATTTCTCAATCCTGCCGTATTAAAACAATTAGATTTACCGGTGCCTAACCGTGATCTCACTCCGCAAGTTTTAAGTCCACTTAATTTAAATACATTAGAAGAACCTTCTCGTGAACTTTTAGCATACCGAAAATTATATGGTTTGCATTTGCTCGACTGTGACCATTGGCAAGGCTATGTTCAAATGCCTTTATTTCGTTTACATGTCCAAGTTTTTAAGCCTAAAGTAGATAAAGTACAGGGAACTGTATGTTTGTTACATGGTTATCTTGAACATAGCGGGATATATCAACCCATCATTCGTGAAATACTTGAACAAGGCTTTAGTGTAATTACCTATGATTTACCTGGTCATGGTTTGAGCAATGGTTCACCAGCAAGTATTCAAAATTTTGATCATTACCAGCAAGTTCTAATGGCTGTTTATCGGTATGTAAAACATGCAGATCAATTACCTAAACCTTGGGTTGGTATAGGTCAAAGTACGGGGGGGGCAATTTGGATGCACCACCTGCTTGAGTATGCAGAAAAAAGACAAGACCCAATTGTTGATAGAGTTTTATTGCTTTCTCCATTAATTCGACCTGCTAAAACTGCATGGTGGCATAATCCAGTAGGACTCGGCATTATTCGCCGCATAAAGCGTCAGGTTCCTAGACACTTTCGACGCAATAACCATAACCCTGAATTTTTAAGATTTATCCGTTTAAAAGATCCGTTACAGCCACGCATGATGGGTATGGACTGGATTTTGGCAATGTCAAAATGGATGCAGGAAATGGAAGAACGACCAGCTTGCCGTATTCCTGTCTGGTTGGCTCAAGGAGCATTAGATCAAACGGTAGACTGGCGTTATAACATTGAGTTTATTCGCCGTAAATTTAGACTTCAAACATTATTAATGCTTGAAGAGGGGTCTCACCAATTAATTAATGAACGTGCAGATATTCGTGCGGCTTTAACTGGTTTGATTCCAGCCTTTTTACATGCTAAGCCGAAACATTTTTATTATTAAAAGATTAATGCACTCACTCTAGTCAATAGATTGAGTGCATCAGTTAATTAAATCAGATGATTATTTTAAGCTTTGATAAAGTTCTACGAAATTTTTATATACTGAAGATTGCTTTTGCGGTGAATACATATTTCGCTCAATAATACCTTTATCAGTTTTAACTAATACATTAATATTTTTCGCGTTTTTAAATTCCTGTAAGAATTGACTTGGAATAATAAAGTATGTCGTCGAGTGCTTAGGAACAAGGCGACTGACATTTGTTTTCTCAGTAGCTTGAGCTGGTTTATAACTGAATTGTTTCCCATCAATATCAAATACTAATGAATTAATATCATAGAAGTTATAACTACTACTTAAATGTACATCTACACGGACTTGGTTTTTCTGTTGCTCATTCCATTTAACGAGTAAGCTTGGACAAAGTTCTGTAGGTAAGCAATTAAGCTGACCCGCTGTCTTTACCTCAGATGTTGTTGTCGTGGTATTAGACTTATACGAAGTCGTACTACAAGCTGCTGTAAGTAAACAAGTACCTAATAAAAATAGGGCTTTTTTCATAATGTAATTCCAAGAAAGCACGTTTAATATTATTTATCTTAGAGATGATAAATTTTACCCTTCATTAAAGAGTTTTGGGGCTTAAAAAAGTAAATGGTTTTGCAATTTTAAAGTCAGAAGTCGCATCTCCAGCATAGATATGGCTTTGCTCGGGACCGAGATCCAGTCTACGCGTTTTACCATCTTTAAAATTTATTTTCTTCAAGTCGACCCAAAATACATTTGGTGATAAGGCTGATTCAAAAAAATAAAGCATCTGTTTATGGTCTGCAACAGTTCTCCAGCGAGTCGATGAAATATTAGGCTCTTCTTGTGTATTTAATCCATATGGAACAGAGGCATTCCGAATAACACTAAATACAGAAGCCTGAGCTTGTTTCATATCATCAGTTTTTGGAATTGCATTAATATAAAATGATGCTCGTGCAAAACGGTCAGAAGCACGGTTAGTACCCGGAAGCATAACGGTACCGCCGATTTGTTTCCAATATTCAGCAAGTGCGAGCTGTTTATCAAATGTAGGGGAATTAGTCATAATTTGATAACTTCGGCTGTGATGAATCACTTGTTTTCCGCCAATATATTCAATGATTGCACTATCGCCTGTTTTATCGGAAATAGATAAATGGAGTGTTGTGAGCCTTGATTCGCCCGGAACGCTATCTGTCACGATTGTATAGGGCTCTTTCTCTAGAGCTTTAACGGCTTCGTCAACGGTTGCAAAATTATCGAGTACATACTGTGCCCAAGCTGCGATGCTTAATAATGGTTTATTAGATTTTTTTACATCTGGATATTGGGATTCGACTAACCATAAGACATTAGCGACCAAACCAGCCTCATTCATTCCATCGGTTGTAGCAACTTCATAACCTGTAGCAATAACGCTGCCATATTTAGACGTCCATTTTATTGAATTTGGTCCTGCACTCCCATCACGAGCAACACCACTCGGCAAAATCCATAAATTTGTGCCTGTATCAACCTTCCAGTCCATTGAGCGGGCTGTAATAACATGTTGGTCATTGCCTAAATATACCGCACGTGTACAAGCGGCTGCATAGCTACTTAAACCAACAGCAAGAGCAATAAAAGTGGGAATGAATGTTTTTTTTAACATGAGTGAACACCTTCTTGTTATAACAATTTGAGGATATTTATTTAATAAAATTAAAGTGTGTATATTATTTATACTTTTATGGTAGGTGAAAAATATAGCAAAGACAAATTAATAACAGAATTTTATTTAAATAAAAATCACATAATAAGTTAGAAAATAGAAGGGCATCACAATAAAGATGATACCCAAATAATCAATCTAATTTAAATTAAAAATGATTGGCATCGGCCATATTCCACATACGGTAATAGAAATTATCATCATCATTTTTTAGTTCAGATTGTAAAAGTTCTCCTTCTTTCAAGAAGAAATGCAATTGAGCATAGTTCTTGATTTCACGGTCATTTACACGCTGAGCCAAATGATGAGCTTTAATATCTGAAGGATGGCGTAAACCAGCAGCAGCAATCATTTCTGATAAGGCATGTAATGTATTTTTATGGAAATTAAACACGCGCTCTGCTTTAGTAGGTACATGTAGTGCTTTTTGACGGTCTTTATCTTGAGTTGCTACACCTACAGGACATTGGTTGGTATGACAACTTTGCGCTTGAATACAACCTACTGCAAACATAAAACCACGTGCTGAGTTAACCCAATCTGCACCTAATGCAAAAGTACTGGCAATATCAAATGCGCTAATAATTTTACCACTTGCACCAATTTTAACTTGGTCTCTTAGTCCAGCACCTACAAGCGTGTTATGTACAAAACGTAAGCCTTCACGTAATGGGGTGCCAATATAGTCACTAAACTCAATTGGTGCTGCACCAGTACCACCTTCAGAGCCATCTACCACAATAAAATCTGGAACAATTTTTGTTTCAAGCATTGCTTTTACAATGCTCATAAATTGCCATGGTTGGCCAATACATAGTTTAAAACCAACTGGTTTACCACCAGATAATGTGCGCAGCTTTTGCAAAAAGTGCATCATTTCAATTGGTGTTGAAAAGCTAGAGTGTTTTGCGGGGGAAATACAGTCGTGGTCACGTGAAACCCCACGAATTTCGGCAATTTCTGCGGTAATTTTATGTTTAGGTAAAATACCACCATGACCAGGTTTAGCACCTTGTGAAAGCTTCAGCTCAATCATCTTAATCTGTGGTAATTGAGATTGCTTGGCAAACTTTTGTTCGTCAAATTTTCCATCTAAAGTACGACAACCAAAATAACCACTAGCAATTTGCCAAACAATATCACCGCCATTTTCTAAATGATAAGGGCTGAGACTACCTTCACCAGTGTCATGATAGAAACCACCTAACTGCGCTCCTTTGTTCAATGCACGTATTGCATTCGCACTCAAACTACCAAAGCTCATGGCAGAAATATTCATAATGGATGCACTATAGGGTTGAAGGCATTGTGCATTACCAATTTGAATACGAAAACTCTTAGGATCTGCCGGTGGGCATGGACTAATTGAGTGCACAATAAAACGGTAATCTTGTTGGTATACATCAATGATTGAGCCAAAAGGTTTATCCGCATTTTCATTTTTAGCGCGTTGATAAACTAAGCTTCTTTGCATACGCGAGAAAGGTAGGGCATCTTGATCGGCTTCAATAAAGTATTGGCGAATTTCAGGACGTATATCTTCAAATAAAAAACGGAAATGGCCCATAATTGGGTAATTTCTTAAGATAGAGTGTCTATTTTGTAAGACGTCATATAAACCCAATAGGCTCAATGCACTAGTAACTACCCATAAACCATTGAGTAGTGTGTCTGAAATAAAATAATAGATACTATGAGGGGTGTATACGGTTCTAAACCACGTGATACTGAGTGCAGTAAAAATACACAAGAACCAGAGAGAATGGCGTGAAAAGAATGTATTGAGAAATTTATGTCGAATGATTTGTGCCGGACTCGCCATATGTGAACAAATTCCTAATGTTTTACTGGCACATACCTTGCCAAGAAGCAGCCCAAACTACAAGTAGGGAATTGTTAGTTGAAAATTAAATGACTATATATTTAGAAAGTGATAATGATATTTTGCTTGTGATGATCAAATATTCAGTAAATATAATATTGAGTAGATTATAGAAATGATTAAATTTTATAATGAGAATGTTGATTATAAATTTCATAGCTAAAG
>NZ_JBIUCS010000017.1:0-61321 GCF_044538485.1 Acinetobacter sp. ABJ_C5_2
GAATAAATAATAAGCTGCTTTTATTAATTTAAAAATAGTTGTTTTTTGGAATAAAATGCATCCTGTAAAATTTAAATTTTCAAGCATAATCTGCACACGGATATAACAACCTTAAAAGCTTTCAGAAATTTAGTTTATCTGAATAATTTGCAACCATATCAGGCTTGAAAGTGTTGTTAATTGGATGATGAATTCAAAATCTGCAATTGAGAAATCAAGAAAAGAAGATTAGGTATTGAACATATTTTTGGAACCTAAAATCTTTTAGATTCTTGCAGAACTTTATTGAAATAAAGGTAAAAAATTAGGCCTACGCTTCAATTTGATCACTTGAATTCACAAGATGCAACTGACAAAAATGATTTGTGAATGGAGTCTAATGAGCGCAAATGGAAAGTTGGCAAGAGGATTTATTATCAGCATTTCTGATCGTACAAGATGAAGATGAGCTGTTTGAAGTAGTTAAATCTACAGCTTTAAAGCTTGGATTTGATTATTGTGCTTATGGTATGCAGTCACCTTTATCTATTGCTGAACCCAAAACGATTATGTTGAATAATTACCCTCAAGCATGGCAGAAGCGTTATGTAGAGCAACGCTATGTGAAGGTGGACCCAACCGTGCAGCATTGTATGGTCTCACTTCAACCTCTTGTATGGTCCAGCCAATGTGCAAAGACACAAGAAGAAAAAGAGTTCTGGGAGGAGGCACGTTCTTATGGTTTAAATGTTGGTTGGGCTCAATCAAGCCGTGATTTTATTGGGACCAGAGGAATGTTAACACTCGCAAGATCTGCCGACCAATTATCAGAAAAAGAGCAAAAAGCACAATATACAAATATGTATTGGTTGACCCAAACAGTGCATTCCAGCATTGCTAAAATTGTAAATGATGTAGAGTTCTCTCAGTTTAATCTTTATTTAACGAACCGAGAAAAAGAGGCGCTACGTTGGACGGCTGAGGGTAAAACGTCAGCAGAGATCGCGCAGATTCTTGGGGTGACGGAAAGGACGGTAAATTTCCATCTCTGTAATTCGATGCAAAAGTTAAATGTGAACAATAAAATCTCAGCGGCTATTCGGGCTGTAATGCTTGGGCTTTTATAGAGATAAATAATAAAAATTAATATTAAAATTTAAAAATAATTAGTTGTAATATTTTATTTTAAATTGGGTTAATTAAATATTTAAAATGGTTTTTAAACTTAAGATTAATTAATAATTAAAATGTTTTAAAATTAAATAAAGTGTAAGTTTTTATTTTAAATTTTGGTTATTAAGAAATAATAAAATTTATTTTTTAGAGAGAAATTATTTATATTAGGATTCCTGCTATAAGCTTCTAATGATTTATAAATAATCATATAAATTAAATAGATTAATTGCGGAACTTGTATCTTGGTTGCACATGAGATGCTTTTCAATCACTAAAATGCTGATTAGATGATTTCAATTTAATACTTGACCCTTGAAAATAAAGGGGAACGAGAGAGCAGGTACTTTATGCTTGAATAACCTGTCATCATAAAAATGATGAATTATGTCACATATAACCATCTAAAATTAAAAGTTAGGTAAGAGAAGAGTTACAATTGAGCACACATTTTAAGATTAAAAAAACATCAAAATTTTAGCTTTGTAATATCTAGATTAAGAGTAAAGATTGAGTATTAAGTTTAATTAATACAAGAATTAAAAATATATAACTGAATAAAAAATGATTTATGAAAGCGGTCTGGCTTCTTAATTTTTGATAAATCACATCCAACCTGTAAACACTTACAGGTGTAATAAAAAACACTCGCACATAAAATATAATGTGAATTTATATTTTAAACAAAAAGTATATTCATTTTTTATTTAAAAACCCAGCTAGAAATTTAATTTCTGAATGAGCAGGTTTTAAGGGTTAATTATAATTAATCGGAGTAAGTTATGGCTGTAATGTGTACGGATAATATCATTGCAACTTTGGAATCCCATGCAAATTTACAGGGAGGTAAAACTGCTTTCGAGTATTTGGGACGCCAATCTGGTGGTATTCAATCTCTAACGTATGCAGATCTGAACGAGCGAGTTCAACACCAAGCTCAGATATTAATGAACCTTGTGGATAGTGGTGATCGTGCAGTGTTGCTGTTCGAGCCTGGGCTAGACTTTATCGTATCGTTCTTTGCTTGTCTGAAAGCTAAAATTATCGCAGTACCAGTTAGCTTGCCGTTTAATCGTAATGGTTTTTCTAATATTTTGAATATTATGAATGACTGTGAACCAAAGATAGTACTCACAACAAAAAAAATTCTTGAGCTATCAGGTCTAATCACATTAAAAGCTCAAAATGAAAGTTTAATACTACATGCGGTTGACGCTGAATTTCAGCGTGACGTGATGGAAAAAGATTTTCCATATATTGATGCAGATGACGTTTGCTTCCTTCAATACACTTCAGGATCAACAGGTTGGCCTAAAGGCGTAATTGTCACCCACAAAAATATTATGGCAAATGAAGCCATGATTGCTGAAGCTTTTTGTACACAACCTGATGATATTGGCCTGACATGGCTGCCTGTTTATCACGACATGGGGTTAATTGGCTCAGTTTTGCAGACCGTATATGTGGGTTTGACCTGCTATGTGATGTCGCCACTAGACTTCATTCGAAAACCTCTTAAATGGCTACAATTCATTAGTGAAAAAGGGGTCACGATCAGTGGTGGACCAAATTTTGCGTATGAACTGTGCTTGCATCGCATCTCGGATGAAGATGCAGCAGCGCTTGATCTAAGCCATGTGCGTGTGCTGTTTAACGGTGCAGAGCCAATCAAGGCGCATGTCATGCAGCGTTTCATGGAGAAGTTCAATACTCAATCGAAATTGAAACTGGATACTTTCTTGCCATGCTATGGCTTGGCAGAGGTGACGCTCTTAGTCAGTGGTGTAACTGGTCCACTCAATGCAATTTCGCTTGATCGTGACAAGTTAAATGCTCACTTGGTACAGACCAGTCAGGATCAGACCGCGGTGCAAGTGGTGAGTTGTGGCAAGATCTCGGCACACATTGATTGCCGCATCGTTAATCCTCATACCCGTAAAGAGGTAGAAGCTCATGAAGTCGGTGAAATCTGGCTAGCAGGAGAGAGTGTTACAGCAGGCTACTGGCAGAAGCCAGAGGTCAATCAGGAAACCTTTGAAGCAACTATCCTTGATGAGGCAGATCAGCCGAGTAAAGAGTATTACTTAAGAACGGGTGATATGGGCTTTATTAAAGATGGAGACCTGTATGTCACTGGCCGTCTTAAGGATGTGATTATTATCCGTGGTAAGAACTATTACCCGCAAGACATCGAGTGCTCTGTTGAAACGGCACATCCTGCTGTTCGTAAAGGTTGTGTTGCAGCAGTAAATTTTGCTGACTCTGATGGTGTTACAGTTGTACTTGAAATCAAAAAGAAGTCATTAGATAAAACTCTTAATTTTGAAACCATCAGAACTCAGGTCAAAGAACAAGTGGCGGCTGATATTGGCTTGCCTGTAGACAGTGTCTATTTATTACATCAAGGCCGAATAAATAAGACCACGAGCGGCAAAATCAGAAGAAGAAAAATTAAAGAGCAGATCGAACGCGGTCAACTGGTCTGTTTAACCCATCCAAACCGTAGAACGGTGATTGCTCGAAACTATGTCAAGAACGGCTTAGAAGTCATCCGTGATCGTGAGCAGCGGGGGCAGCTGATTCGTTATAGCTCCAATCTACTCAACTCAATGATCAAGGAACGTGAAGTACGCACGTTGATTTTTAATCGTCTGAAAAGTGCTTTGTTTTAATCCTTACCCTTTAATCATCTTGAGTGAAAATCCATGTCACTTACGTCCAATTTGCGGCAGTTTCAATCTGCCGCTCGTCTGGAGCAAATTTTAGGCTCCGTACATGATACTAATAATGATTTTTCTTGGTCCGCAGCTATCGAGCGCGATGAGAAAGAGCAATATCCTCAGCGAGCTGTTGATTTTCTAAATGCAGTGGGTATGAACCGTTTCTATGTGCCTTCAGAGCTTGGAGGTCGCATGGAAATTGGTGAAGAGTTGTTATATCTACATCGTGTGTTGGCACGACGTGATCTAACCATCAATTCGACCTATAGCACGAATGCTTGGTCCGTGATTGTATGGATCGGTGGTAATGAGAACCAATGCCAAAATATTGCTAGTCGAATTTTGAGTGGTGCTGCTCCAGCGCTGGCTTATAGCGAGAAAGCTCATGGTGCCGACCTACTATCTAGTGAAGTGACAGCACAATCTGCCGAGAGCAAATATGTCTTAAATGGCGAAAAATGGTCGATCAACCGTGCCACTTTAGGTGACTCTTTAAGTCTGATTGCTAAAACATCGAACGATCGTGGACCACGTAGTTTAAGTGCATTCTGGCTCGATAAGCGTCATATGGCTTCTAAAGGAACGTATAGCCTGAACCGTCTGCCAACAGTGGGTATGCGTGGTCTAGATATCAGCGGTATTGGCTTTAACAATGCTGAAATTCACAAAGATGCTTTGATCGGTGAAGAAGGCCAAGGGTTAGAGCTTGGTCTCAAGACTCTACAGGTAACGCGTGCATATTGCAGTAGTTTCTCTCTCGGTGCCGGCGATACCATGTTACGTATCGCGACCGAGTTTGCTATTGAACGCGAGTTATATAACAAAAAAGTAATAAGCATTCCGTTGGTACGTGAGCAACTCGCGACAGCCTATGCCTACCTTTTAGCTGCTGAGGTGTTATCACTCGTTGGTGCGCGTGGGTTACACGTTTGTATCAATCAGTTCAGTACATGGTCACCAATCGTCAAAGTACTCGTACCTGAGTATGTAGAGTCACTCGCCAAGATCACTTCTTCAGTGCTTGGGTCGCGTTTTTTCTTAAGAAATGCATATGCGGATGGTATGTATCAGAAAGCATTCAGAGACCATCTAATTGTTAGTGTGTTTGACGGTAGTAGCACCGTCTGTCTAGACAGCCTGAGTTTCCAGCTCAAATCTGCCAATAAAGGTCGTAGCAAAAAAGCTGACCATCTCAACCAAGCCGAAGCTAAAGCACGCTATCGCCAGTTGTATGACTTGCAGGTAGAGACAGGTGCTATTGATTTCCGCGAGCTTGAAATTTTCAACCGAGATGGTGACTTGGTGATGGAATCACTAGGGACAATCATCGAAATGCTCAACGATGCCGATGTCACAGCAGGGTTGTCTGCTGAGACACTCACCACGCTACGTGAACAAGCAAACCAACTTCTGGTTGAGCAGCATTCGTTGGATCAAAAAATTCAGGATTACTTCTCAAATTCTGAGCAAAGCAAAGAGTTTGAAACCTTGCGCTTTAGTCTTGCGCGTAGTTATGCAGAGTTGTTTGCTCGCATTGCTGTGCTGGGTTTCTGGGTTTTCAACCGTCATGGCTTAAGACCTGCTTTACAGGATGGTGCATGGCTGATCATTTTCTTAAATGCCGCTGAAGGGCAGACCGCTCCTCCAATGACGTCATTACGTGAAAGCACATTGGCAGATTTGCTAGACCGAATTTCAACCAACTATATGTTATCTGTCATCGATTTTGCACTGGCACCACGTGATGCCAAACCGGTTAAAGAGGAAATTACCCCATGAATAAAGATAAAGCTTACTGGAGCGCAATCATTCGTACGCTAGTAGCCAAAGAAATGCGCGTAGAGCCTGAGACGATTGATCCAGACCAAAAGTTTACCAGTTACGGTCTTGATTCGATCGTTGCTTTGTCTGTGTCTGGGGATTTAGAAGATCTGACAAAACTGGAACTTGAGCCGACACTATTATGGGATTACCCAACTATCAATGCGTTGGCTGAATATCTTGTTTCTGAGTTGCAACAGGGAGTTGCTTCATGAACAACCTTGCACGACTAGAACCGGAAGTTCTGTCTCGTCATGCGATTTCTGCGGAACAGCTTGGTATTTGGTACATCCAACGTCTAGAGCCAACTTGCAGTGCCTACAATATGGTGGTGGCCTTTGATGTGAAGGTTAACCAACCATTAGGCAATAAGCCGATGGAGATTCTGGAAGCGGTAATGCATGATTATCCGCTGTTGCGTGTCAGCATGCCTGCCAATGATCAGGGGATTGAGCAACTCATCTGGGATCGCGTGTATCCAAATATTATCTTTTCTGATGCTCGTCATATTGAAGCTTCTGATTTGACGCAATTGGTTGAGCAAGACACCAAGCAGCCATTTGATCTGACTCAGCCACCATTGTGGCGTGTTCATTGTTATGAGCGTGGACAAAATCACTATGTGATTGCTGTTGTGATTCATCATGCGCTCATGGATTTTTGGTCAATTGGTCTGTTGCTACGAGACGTCAGCAAACGCTTTGGACTCGTTGCAGAGTCGGATACAGTGAACGGAATTGAGTTTGCACAGTATGCCGATAAGCAGCAGAGCAGCGTAATCGATGATGCTGATGAAAGTTTAATTTTCTGGAAAAATGCACTGAAGCATGCACCACATGTGCATAGCATTCCGCTTGATTATCCTCGTCCAGCTGTACAGCAGCATAAGGGTAGCTCACTGGCTTTCCGTGTACCTGAATCAGTGTCATCTGGTCTTGTAAACTTGGCGAAAGATTATGAGATCACATTGTTCGGACTTGTGCTATCTGGTTTCTATATCCTGCTGCACAAACTATCTAATGAAAATAATCTAGTTATTGCCACACCTGTAGCTGGTCGACTTGAACGCTCTTTGCGTGATGCATTGGGGCAGTTCGTCAACACAATAGCTATCCAGATGGACATCGATGCTGATTTGACTTTACGTCAATTTACCCAGCAAGTTCAGGAACAATTAAGACAGAGCCTTAAGCATCAAAAAGTTGCTTTTTCTAGAGTAGTTGAGGCTGTTTCACCAAAGCGTGATGGCAGTATTAACCCATTGGCTCAGGTAGGAATGTTCTGGGAACGTCTAGGCGGTATGGATGAGTTTAAAGAACTACTACTGCCAATCCAGACCCCAGCTACTTTGGTTGGTCAAGATTTAACTTTAGGAAGTTTTCCAGTTCGTCAGCAAGAAGGACAGTTGGATATTACGCTAGAAATGGGCGGTGAATATCAGGGTGAACTTGTTGGTGTATTCAAATATAACACTGAGCTATTTTCTGCGCAGTCTGCCGAAAATATAGTACAGCTGCTGCAAGCTGTACTATCTGAGATGGTGGCTCATCCAGAAAGTAAGATCGTTGAGTTAAATATCGCACCTGATTATAAAGATGGCATTCAGTTCGAGGCCCTCCGTGGAAAGGCGACTGATTATGCTCAGCATGATCTATTCGCAATGATTTTAAAGCAGATTGATGAGCGTGGTGACAATCATGCTTTGACCTCAAATGATCATACGGTTAGCTATCGTGAGTTAGGTCAACATATTGCGGGTATTGCTGAATATTTGCGTGCACATGGCATTACACATGGCGATCGTGTAGGTCTAATGTTAGACCGCACAGCATTATTGCCAGCAGCAATACTTGGAATCTGGGCGGCAGGGGCAGCTTATGTGCCACTGGATCCTAACTTCCCAACTGAACGTCTACAAAACATCATTGAAGATGCCGAACCTAAAGTCATCTTGACTCAAACCGAGTTAATGGATGCTCTTAACAGTTCTGTGCCTCGCTTAGATATCAATCAAGCTGGTGTTGTGGCACTTGAGAAAGTGCGCGAGACGCTTGCCTTTGGTGACATAGCTTATGTGATGTACACATCAGGTTCGACAGGTAAGCCTAAAGGTGTTCGTATTGGGCATCCTTCAATTATCAATTTCTTGCTATCTATGAATGATAGATTGCAAGTAACGACTGAAACTCAGTTGTTAGCAATCACCACGTATGCATTTGATATTTCAATTCTTGAATTACTCATTCCGCTGATGTACGGCGGTGTGGTGCATGTTTGCCCACGTGAAGTATCACAAGATGGTAATCAACTCGTAGATTATCTAAATGCTAAGTCTATCAATGTGTTACAGGCTACACCGGCTTCTTGGAAAATGCTCCTAGACAGCGAGTGGGGCGGCAATGCAGGGTTGACTGCACTCTGTGGAGGCGAAGCGTTAGATACTATTCTGGCAGAAAAACTGCTGGGTAAAGTCGGTTGCCTATGGAATGTCTATGGTCCGACCGAAACTACAGTGTGGTCTAGTGCAGCTCGTATCACCGATGCAAAGTGTATTGATTTAGGTGAACCACTGGCGAACACCCAGCTTTATGTCCTTGATGAGCAGCAGCGTTTAGTTCCACCAGGCGTTATGGGTGAGCTTTGGATTGGCGGTGATGGTCTGGCAGTTGATTACTGGCATCGACCTGAATTGACAGATGCACAATTTACAACTTTGCCATCTCTACCAAATGCTGGTCGACTCTACCGAACAGGGGACAAAGTCTGTCTGCGTACAGATGGACGCTTGACTCATCATGGACGTCTAGACTTTCAAGTCAAAATCCGTGGATTCCGTATCGAATTAGGTGAAATCGAGAATGTTCTCAAACAGATCGACGGTATCACAGATGCAGTAGTGCTGGTTAAGACTACAGCTGGCAATGACCAGAAATTGGTGGCATATGTAACTGGACAAGAGCTTGATATTGCCGGTTTGAAAAAGACCATGCAAATCCATCTTCCAGCTTATATGGTGCCAAGTGCGTTTATCCGATTGGATGAATTTCCAATGACGGCCAACAATAAGTTGGATCGTAAGGCATTTCCTGAGCCAGTGTTTGAGCAGAGCAATGATTATGTTGCACCGCGTGATCCGATCGAAATCGAGCTGTGTACTACCTTTGAACAGATCTTGTCGGTCAAGCGAGTTGGTATACATGATGATTTCTTCGAACTAGGTGGGCATTCACTATTAGCTGTGAAGCTTGTTAACCATCTTAAAAAGGCTTTCGGTACCGAACTGTCAGTTGCTTTGTTGGCACAGTACTCCACTGTGGAGCGTCTGGGTGAGATCATTCGCGAAAATAAAGAAATTAAGCCATCCATCGTAATTGAACTACGCCGTGGAACCTATGAACAACCGCTGTGGCTGTTCCATCCAATTGGTGGCAGTACCTTCTGTTATATGGAGCTTTCGCGTCATCTCAATCCGAACCGTACCTTACGTGCTATTCAGTCTCCTGGACTGATTGAAGCCGATGCTGCGGAAGTGGCGATTGAAGAAATGGCGACGCTCTATATTGCTGAAATGCAAAAGATGCAGCCTCAAGGACCTTATTTCCTCGGTGGCTGGTGTTTTGGTGGTGCGATTGCATATGAGATCAGTCATCAGTTGCGTCAAATGGGGCAACAGGTCACAGGTATTGTCATGATCGATACTCGTGCTCCAATTCCAGAAAATGTGCCTGAAGATGCCGACGATGCCATGCTTTTGTCTTGGTTCGCCCGTGATTTGGCTGCACCTTATGGCAAAAAGTTAACGATCCCAGCGCAATATTTGCGTGAATTGAGTCCAGATCAAATGTTTGATCATGTACTTAAAGAAGCTAAAGCCATTAATGTTCTGCCTCTCGATGCTGATCCATCAGATTTCCGACTTTACTTTGATACCTATTTGGCGAATGGCATCGCACTCCAAACCTATTTCCCAGACCCTGAAGATTTTCCAATTCTTTTGGTTAAGGCCAAAGATGAGCAGGAAGACTTTGGAGAAAGTCTAGGTTGGGATCAACTGGTCAAAGAAACGTTTACACAAGTGGATTTGCCTGGTGACCATTCATCAATTATGTACGCTGAGAATGTCGTGGCTGTAGCCCAGACAATTGATCAGATGTACCCAATTCCTGCATAAGAAATACAAGAAGGTAGAACCACTATGGTGACCATAGAACATGCTTTCCTCATACCGGCCGAGATTGACAAGGTTTTCAACTACCTTGCAAACCCGGCCAATGATGCAGGTTGGCAATTGTCGTGTAAGCATTCTGAGCTGCTAGACAGTACTCCGCGTGTGGGTAGTAAGTACGAAATTGGTTTTAGCTTTATTGGACGTGAAATGTCCTTTAAAGGTGAAATTACACATCTAGTACCGAACGAATTGTATGCGTTTAAAGTAGTGGAAGGACCCTTTCACTACACCGGTACTTACCGTTTCAAGCCACATCCGGAAGGTACGTGGATTGAATGGGTGTTTGAGGCAGAACCAGGTAGCTTTTTTGGTGTATTGCCGCCAGCGCTGCTAAAAAAGATGGTGCTCGCTCAGTTCAAGAAAGATGTTGATAATCTTCAAGCATTGGCTCAGAAGGGTGAAGCCTATGAGTCGGTTGGCAATGAAAATAAACCAACTATCGAGACCAATAAACCACCTCGTAAGACTCAACAAATGATGGAGAAATACGCGCGTTGGATTCTTAGCCATCGTCGTATTGTCTTGACTGTGGTGATGCTCTTAACACTTGCTCTAGCGTATCTGGCATCTGGTGTAAAAATTATTATTGACCCAGATGCACTTGCGCCTAAAGGGCATCCTTATATCACCTCGACCAAGCTGATTGAAAAGAAATTCGGCTCCAAATATATGGTTGTGATCGGTATTACACCGAAGCAGGGTGATATTTATCAGCCGCAGGTGTTGGAGAAAGTCAAACGCATTACCGAAGAAGTTGATAATGCACCGGGCGTAGTCCGTTCCACTATGATGAGTCTGGCTGCACGTCAGGCGAAAGGTATCGAGGCGAATGCAGAAGGGTTCGATGCCAAGAAACTATTGCCGAGTAGTTCAGTCACTCAGGAGGATATTGATCACCTGAAAAAACTACTGGCACTGAATCCAACCTATATGAATTCAGTGGTATCTAAAGATCAACGAACTGCTGCGATTTTGCTTGAGCTTGAGGAAAGTCCAGAGGGCTTCCAGAAAATGATGGGCCCAATCAACAAAATCGTAGAGAGTGAACAATCTAAAGATATGACCATCAGTGTCGGTGGTAATCCTGTGTATCTGGATAAAGCTGAAGACTACTCTAAGCGTATCAATATCTTGTTCCCGATTGCCGTACTGGTGATTGGTTTATTGCACTTTGAAGCATTCCGCAGCAAGCAAGGTTTGATTCTGCCACTCGTTACAGCTTTGTTGGCTGTGGCATGGGGTATGGGCATGATGGGCTTGTTCAAACAGCCAATGGATATCTTTAACTCGCCTACACCAATTCTGATTCTGGCCATTGCAGCAGGGCACGCTGTGCAGTTGCTCAAGCGCTACTATGAAGATTTTGATCGTCTGATTGCTCAAGGAATGGAGCCTAAAGCTGCAAATAGCGAAGCTGTAGTGCAGTCTTTGGTTCGTGTTGGTCCAGTTATGGTGCTGGCTGGTGGTATTGCAGCAGCTGGATTCTTCTCTCTGTTGACTTTCAACATTCCAACTATTCGTTCATTCGGTATTTTTACAGGGATCGGGATCATCAGTACGCTGGTGATTGAGATGACTTTTATTCCGGCACTCCGCTCAATGTTGCCACCACCTTCGGTTGTGAAGGTTAAACGCAAAGGCTTGCCAATTTGGGATTGGATTCCAAACCGTATTGGTGATGTCATTTTGTCAGTTCGTCCACGAATGATGTTAATGACTGCGATTGCGGCAATGGGCGTCTTACTTGCTATCGGCACGAGCCGTATTGTGGTGGATAACGATAGCCGTAATTTCTTCTCCCGCGACTTACCAATGCAACAAGACGACAGATTTTTAAATCAGTCTCTTGGTGGCACAAACAGCCTTTACATTATGGTTGATACCAAAGTTCGTGATGGTATTGAAAACCCTGAAATCTTAAAAGCGATTGATAATACTGAAAAGTTCGCGAACTCAATTCCAGAGGTCGGTAAAACCATCTCTATCGTGGACTATATCAAACGAATGAATCAGGCAATGAATGCTGATCAACCACAGGCATTTCAGGTTCCTGCAACCAAAGACGTTGTTGCTCAGTATCTGCTGTTGTATTCAATGTCTGGTGAGCCGACTGATTTTGATTCATACATTGATACCACTCAGCGCTATGCCAAGATCACGATTCTTCTGAAAACTGGCAGTAATCATCGCATTAAAGAAATCCTTGAGTCGCTAAAAACCTATATGGCAGGTCAATTGGGCGATAAAGCAGTCGTGAGTTTTGGTGGTGATGTGACGCAAACCATTGCTTTGACTGAAACGATGGTTCACGGCAAGCTCATGAACATTCTACAAATTTCATTTGCCGTATTCTTTATTTCAGCATTGGTTTTCCGTTCGATTTCAGGGGGACTCATTGTTCTGACTCCACTTCTGTTCTCTATTCTTGCCATCTTTGGCGTGATGGGCTGGCTCGACATTCCGCTCAATATTCCGAACTCTCTCATCTCGGCCATGGCTGTAGGTATTGGTGCGGATTATGCCATCTACTTCCTCTACCGCTTGCGTGAAATCTTGCGCGAAGAAGGCGGCGATATCAAAGACGCTATTCGTAAAACTTTAAGTACTGCTGGTAAGGCTTCTCTTTTTGTCGCGACTGCGGTTGCCGGTGGGTATGGCGTATTGTCCTTATCACAAGGCTTCCACGTCCATCAATGGCTCGCAATGTTTATTGTGATTGCGATGCTGTTCAGTGTATTTGCAACCTTAATTATGGTACCTACAATGATTCTGATGTTGAAACCTCGTTTTATCTTTTCTTCAAATAAGAAGAGCGTTCCTGTTGCACAAACTGTTGTGACAAGCCTTTTGTTAGGTACGGCGCTTACAATGTCAATGCCTAAAACATCTCATGCAGATGAAGTTCAAGACATTGTTAATCGTAGTGATGATGCCTCTAAGTTCTTGTCTTCAACTGCTAGCGCCAAATTTATTTTGACCTCTAAAAATGGCGAGCAACGTGTACGTTTAACTAAAAACATGACCAAGCTTGCTGGAAATACTCAGAACAACATGCGTTTGACTGAGTTCATCTCGCCAGCAGATGTCCAAGGAACTACGACGCTGTTAATTGAAAATGCGAAAGGCAGCGATAGTATGTTTGTCTATTTGCCTGCATTGAAAAAAGTACGCCGTCTTGCATCAGCGAATAAGGGCGATGCTTTTATTGGTACGGACTTTAGTTATGGTGATGTTCTTGGCTATAAGCTCAGTGACTGGAAGTACACGAAACTTGCAGATGGCAAATTTAATGGCAAAGATTGCTACATGATTGAAGCAACACCAATTAATAATACGGTGAAGAGTGACTTTGGTTATAGCAAACGTCGTATGTGCATCCTCAAAGATAACTTTGTTACAGCAACCATCGACATTTGGGATACTGCAGGTAAGCCTTTAAAACACATTGAATTCACCGATATCCGTCCTTACGGCAAAGTGAAACCAAGATGGCAAGCCATGAAATCTATGGCGAAAAATCTGCAAACTCAACATATGACACAAGTAATCGTCAATGATTTTGCGGCAGAAAAAACCTTATCCGATAAGCTTTTCTCACCACAGAGTCTTGAAAAATGACGCAAGGTGCCTATTGGGTATTTGCATGCTGCAGTAGCTTTATGCTACTGCAGCATGCTTATGCAGATGACAGCGAAATTAGTTTTGTGAGCCAGAACTCAGCCAGACTCGATGTGTGGTCATCAGATCGTGATTTAAGTTCGTTAAAAAACATTGGACAGGCAAGTTTCTGGTCGAATGGTACGCTCAAGTTTAACCCTGCATTTAAACTGCATTACGACATAGTGGTTGGAGACGAAACGGACCATACTGTGAACCCAGATCAAGTGAGTAAGGTAAACCGCAACTTACGTGAGTTGTATGCCTCTTATAACTGGGATCAGACCGTCTATGTCGATGTTGGTCGTCAGATTGTCATCTGGGGAAGGGCTGATGGGATTAACCCAACGGATAATCTATCACCTCGTGACTATACGCGTTTAGTGCCAGATGAGACAGATCAGCGTCTTGGAAATGATGCACTCAAATTGACGTATATCCCTGAATCTGGAACCAATAAGTGGACTGCATTGTGGTATCCGCGTAGTCGTTCAGATGTAATTCCATTGCGTCAGATTGCTGGTGTTCAGTACGACATAGACCGTAAGAGCCGTCCTATGTTTGCAGTACGATGGGATTATTCTGTAGATGGTCTAGATATCGGGGCATCGTATTTTTCAGGTTTAGATCATATGCCGGATCTATCACTACAATCGTTATCTCCAACAGGAGCAACATTACAACTGAAAAATAAACCTATGTCTGTGTATGGAGTAGATTTCAGTTATAACCATAACGATATCGTATGGAGAGGTGAAGCTGCCTATACAAAAACTGACTCGGATGGCAGTGAAGATATTACTCATAAGAAAAATAATTTAACTGTGGTCATGGGACCAGAATTGTCATTAAAAAATTCCACGCTGAGTTTAATGGGTGTGTACAAACATACGGAGGATGTAAGGTCTGCCGATAGCTTAACAGATCCATTATTGAGAGAAGTTTACCGTTATCAGCAAACGATCAGTGACCAGTATCAACAGAATCAGTATGGGGCTATGCTGCGTTATGCACTTAACCTAATGAATGACAACCTAAAGTTAGAATTTACAGGATTCTATTTTGCACCAGAGCCTAATGAATTGTTGAGAGTACGTATTAACTACAACCTCAATGATCACTGGCAGTTGAATGCAGGCGGAGATCGCTTCTGGGGCAGAAATGATACAGTGTTAGGACAATTTAGAGATAACAGTCTGGTATATGCCCAGATTCGATATAACTTTTAAGATAATTCGCTCCAAAACAATGCTGGAGTGCCCAGTCCCTAATAAGGTGATTTATGGATAATTTAAATAACGCAAAAAAAGATAATTTTTCACGGAAGACCATATTAGTAACAGGTGCAGCAGGTTTTATTGGCAGCAGGCTGATTGTTGATCTTCTACGGGAAGGTCATCAGGTAATTGCTGCGCTGCGTAATGCCGCAACCAAGAAAGATAAGCTGTTAGGTTTTATCGCAACAGAAGGACTAGCCGATCCGTCTATTTCGTTTGTTGAATATGATTTAAGCCGTGATTTTAAGCTGGACTCTTTACTAGCAGATGCTCAGACAAAGATCCATGTAATTTATCATCTCGCAGCATCATTTAATTGGGGCATTAGCAAAGCTGAAGCTGAGCGTACCAATATTAAGTCAGGACTTGCCTTAATTGAATGGGCTGCAACATTGAAGCAGCTTGAGCGATTTATCTGGATTGGCGGGTATCGTGTGGCTGCACCGCCGCAAGAATCGGCTGATGAGTTGTATTGCAAACATGGTGGCTATGAAGCTTCAAAAATTTTGGGTTATCAAGCTTTCATTGAGGCCTGTAAGCGTTTAAATGTGCCATGGACTGCAATAAATCCAGCAACAGTCATTGATGGTTTTTATAACTATGGCGATATGCAGTATATCGGTATTGCTGACATGATTGATAAGCTCTATCAGGGACGTCTACTGGCATTGCCAGGTGGCCGTGATACATTCCTGCCACTATGTAATATGCAGTATATCGTGAGCTTTTTGATCCGAACGATGTCTTATCCTGAGACCATTGCTCAGGAGTATATGCTGCTTGATCCTGCGACACCGAAATTTCATCGCTTAGTTCACCTCGCTGCTGAGCACCTAGGAGTGAGCACTCCACATTTACAAGTACCCAAAGGTCTATTAGAGAAATTACCTGAGGTATTACTTGATGGTTCTAAAGAACAACTCTCTTTCATTTCTACCGAGCACTATCATGTTGCTGAGGCAGAGGCGATGGCGGCGAAGATGGGTATTGCGGACCTGATCAATATCATGCCTTATTTTTCTCGCTGGATTGATCGTTTGGTGCTTACACGC
This sequence comes from Acinetobacter sp. ABJ_C5_2, assembly GCF_044538485.1. Lineage (NCBI taxonomy): Bacteria > Pseudomonadati > Pseudomonadota > Gammaproteobacteria > Moraxellales > Moraxellaceae > Acinetobacter > Acinetobacter sp. ABJ_C5_2. The sequence goes on from NZ_JBIUCS010000017.1 coordinate 15,908, forward strand.
TTTGGTCGTATGCAAGTATCCACACCTAATTCTTTTAGCTATCAGAACCGATATTGGACAGAAATCTATACTAAACAGTCAGTTGGTTCAGAAAAATCTTCCGCACTATTTTTACACGGCATTCCATTCGATAGCGCATGTTGGTCTCCAATCATCAATAAAATCACATATGATCAGGTCGCTATGATGGACTTACCCGGACTTGGGCGTTCGGGTAGTTATGAGGTGATGGAGGATAACAATCATCATTTTATTGACACTGCTGCAGAGCTGTTAGCGCCAAATAGTGTTGTGATTGCCCACTCGTTAGGGTGCCTCTTTGCATTAAACCTTGCAAAGAAATATCCAGAAAAAGTTGCACGCCTTATTCTCATATCGCCTTATTTTGTTCAGGCACAGGCTGCTAAAATGTTTCAGATACAAGCCATATCGAAACTCATTTTCCGTTTTGTGCCAAAAGATGTAATTGCTAAAGATCTGCATCCAGATGGACAACAAAATCTGTCAGTAAGATATGCGATGGACTCACTACGCCGCTTGTCAGTGTCTAAGCATATTAGTGAGTACATGCACCACATTAATTTGCCGCAGCAGCGCGCTACACAGACAGCTTTACTCACTGAACTTCGCTCTAAAATCGAGATTATTGTTGGGGAAAACGATCCAATTGTTACCACAATCAGTCCTGAGATTCCTGTACATATCATCGCTGGTGCAGGTCATAATCCGCATGTTACCCATGTAGAAGCGGTTTATGATTACCTTACACCGGTACTGACGAAGTACATCAACACTACAGAACAGCTTAGTGATGTCTGATATAGCCCAAGTACAGGTTTTTGTTTGCCCAGTTTCACGGGTACCACAAGATCATGTGATATTGAGTCATTATCTCAGCTTTCTCAACGAGGTTGAAAAGTTGAGATATGATCAATATCTTCCTCATGCTGCACGTCTTTTCTTAATTTCTCGTGTGTTAACGAAGTCTGTTTTAGCAGATAAGCTGGGTATCTCACCCCATGAAGTTAATATTCAATTACAACCGAATGGCAAACCTTTTGTACAAGGCAGTAAGGCTATTTATTTTAATCTTAGTCACTCAGCGGACGTTATTGTCCTTGCTGTGACTGAAGAAGGAGAAATAGGTGTTGATGTTGAACGAGTGAATCGAGAGTTCGAATGGAGGCGTGTCGACAGTGTATTAGACTTAAGCGAAATTGAGTGGATTCAGCAAAATGAATGGACTAATCCAACTAGTGTATATCAACGTTTTTTTCAAATATGGACCTTAAAAGAATCCTATATTAAATGTACTGGTGAAGGAATGAGCCGTCATTTAAAGAAGCTCAACTTTCATGTATCACCTGAACATATACAATTTTGCGATTTAACCAAGAATGATGTTCAAAGAACCGAGCAGTATCATTTTAAAAGTTATATCTACAATTATAGTTTTATCTTTTCCCTATGTTTACAGCAGAGTCATTGCCTAGAAAGCTTTAATATAGATTGTTTTCAATTATTACCTTATATATCTACACGTCGAATAACTCTAGAACCTTGCGACATAACTAACTTAAATCAATGCAATGAGTGATTTTGAAATTCTAAATATATAAACAGGTCAAAAGAAAAAGGCACTTACCTTTCGATAAGTGCCTTTTGAATTTGGAGCGGGAAACGAGACTCGAACTCGCGACCCCAACCTTGGCAAGGTTATGCTCTACCAACTGAGCTATTCCCGCATATATGAGCAGTTTTTACTAAAACTTTCTCAAAAAAAACCAATCTGGAGCGGGAAACGAGACTCGAACTCGCGACCCCAACCTTGGCAAGGTTATGCTCTACCAACTGAGCTATTCCCGCGTGCCGCTTATAATACATTAAGCAAAACAAGGGTCAATAACTTTATGCAAATAATTATGCTGATTGCATAAAATAAAAACAGAATTGAGTATTTAGAGTTATTTTTATTGATAAGTTGCCGAATAAATAGACATTTTGTTTGAAGTCAAAGCGTACAAGAGCAACTTTTGTTTATGTGTAGACAGGGTATACTAGGTCTAAATATACGAATAATCGTAAAAGGAAAAGCTATGAGCCTTGAGCAACAGTTGATTGAACGGTTACAGACCCTTGCACCTAGCCATTTAGAAGTCATTAATGAGTCTGCCGGCCACGGTGGTTATTTTCCTGGTAAAGAATCACATTTTAAAGTGATTGTGGTAAGTGATGAGTTTAACGGGTTGCGTTTGGTTCAACGTCATCAAAAAGTTTATGCCTTGGCTTCTGATTTAATGAATCCAGGACAAATCCATGCCTTAGCAATCCATGCCTATTTGCCAAGTGAGTGGCAAGGACAAGCGCCAGCGAGCCCAGAATGTGCACATGCACCTAAAAGCTAAGGGCTGATTTATGGACGCACATTTACTCACTAAAATTATTCATATGACTGCGGTGGCTGCCGCACTTATGGTATTTGTTTTACGCGCTTCTACACTGTTCATTGGTGTACAAGGTCAACAACCTAACCCAGCAGGGCGTAAAGTATTAGTTGCTTTGCAGCATTTGTCATTTACTGTGGTTTTTATTACGGGTGCAATTTTACTGGTAATGAAGAACTTTCAGGTCCAGCCATGGTTTTACGCTAAAATTATTTTATTTTTAGTGCTGTTATCATCACTAATGAAAGCCTTTAAAAAGGATGACACTATTTTACTTGCCCAGCGCCGTGCAGGTTTAGCTATTAGTGCAGTCGCATTTATTGCCATTATTATTTTGGTGATCGTGAAACCAGTTTTTGCTTAATTGTTCTACATTCTTTGCCTTTTTGCTTAAGCTCTAGGTTAAACTGCATACAATAAAAAAATATGTAGAGGGAAGCATGCTAACTCGTGTGGTGTTTAACCAAAAAGGCGGTGTAGGGAAATCAAGTATTACTGTAAATTTGGCTGCGATTAGTGCCAAACATGGCTTTAGGACCTTGGTTATCGATCTTGATCCTCAAGCCAACTCTAGCCAATACCTTTTAGGCGAAGAAGCAACTTACGCTGCTGATAAAGCCGTTTTAGAACCAAATATTGAAAACTTCTTTGAAGATGTGCTGGGGAATAATCAACAAAAAGGCTTAATTGGTAATGCACTAGGCTCAATTTTAAAAGCCCCTCGTAACAAAGATCTCGACAGTTTTGTGCACTCTACATCTTTTGCAAAATTAGATGTGCTTCCAGCAAGCCCTACGCTTGGCGCACTTGAGCACGCACTTGAAAGCAAGCATAAAATTTATAAGTTGCGTGATTCTATTCAAAGCTTAATTGGGCGCTATGACCGTATTTATATCGATACACCACCAGCCTTTAACTTTTTCACGTTGTCTGCCTTAATTGCAGCAGATAAAGTCCTGATTCCTTTCGACTGTGATGTGTTTTCAAAGCGTGCGTTACAAACATTGATTGAAAATGTTCTCGAAACGCAAGATGATCATAATGATCGCTTGGAAATTGAAGGAATTGTGGTGAATCAGTTCCAATCCCAAGCAAAATTACCGCGGGAAGTGGTTCAACAGTTAAAAGATGAGGGCTTACCTGTGCTTAATAGCATGTTACCGCCTTCGATTTTAATGAAAGAATCACATCAGAAAAATTTACCTTTGGCTCACTTGGCGCCAGAACATAAATTGACTCAGTCGTATGAGGCATTGTTCAGCGAAATTGAACCAAAAAGATAAGAGAAAAATGATGAAAGGCTTATATATTGTGCCTTTGGCAGCAGCCACTTTACTATTGGGCGCTTGTGCCACGACGGTAAAACCGACTTATGTGTCTCCGACACAGTATCAATCTTTGAGTTGCCAACAACTGCAAAGTGAATATAACCGCATTCAACAATATATCGACAATGGTGTACAGACTCCAAAAAGTACAGGTATGGGTGTTGGCGTTGGACTTGGTGGTGGCTGGGGACGCGGCGGTTGGGGTTTCGGTCCATCCATTTCTGTCAACATGGGGCAATCTTCTTCAACCAAGAACACTGAACTTTCACGTGTAATGGGGCAACAAGAAGCCATTGTTCAGGCTGCTCAGTTTAAAAATTGTCCAATTATTGTTCGTAAAAAGGCGAATTAATAATCAATTTTGCATCACAATATGCTAGTCAAAGCATATTGTGATGATTAAAGTTTAGCAAAATGTTTCATAATAAAATAAATATAAATCAATCACTTTTTAAAAATAACACTCTAAATTAGCTGTGTTTTTTCTAGTCAAAATACTCTCTAAACTTGCTATATTTTGCCTATTTCGTTTAAGGTGGCCGCATCTTTACCAATGTGGAAACTTTATGATTGAAAGCTGGTTTTTTGTATTAGCAATGTTGGCTGTGTTGCTTATCCCGGGTCCGACAAATGCACTACTTGCAACCGCTGCTCACTCACAAGGTTTATCTAAAACATTCTGGCTTATTCCAATGCAATGGTTGGGTTATGCTTATGGGATTAGCTTTTGGGCTGTGTTTATTCATTTAGCGGCCCCAGTTTGGCCTGCGCTACTGCTCATTTTGCATATTACGAGTGTGTTATATGTGTTCTGGATGGCATTTCGTTTATGGAAAACTACGCATTTACAGCAGTTTAGCCAGAATCACCGTAATATTCGTCCACGTCAGCTATTCTTCTCTACTTTAAAAAATCCTAAGTCCTTACTGTTTGCAGCTGGTATTTTTCCAGCCGAAACATGGAATTCACCTGAAAATTTTCTTATGGTTTTTGCCGCTTTTACTTTGACGCTTATTCCTGCGGCGAGTTTCTGGATGATTTTTGGACGTGCTTTATTGACGGGTTCAATGCAAAAAATAAAAGCCGATCATTTATATAAAGGATCGGCCATGTTACTCATTTTATGTATGCTTCCCGTGGTATTTCGTTTCTTCTAAATGCAGTCTTAAACGTTAGCCTTACGGTTTTTTAACTTCTCGCGGATAAATCCGATAATACCCGGTAGAACACTAATAATAATGATGCCGAAAATAAGATGGGTAAAGTTGTCTTTTACAACTGGCATATTTCCAAATAAATAGCCCAAAGTTACAAAAGAAGCCACCCAGCAGAATGCTCCAATTAAGTTATATGTTAGGAAAAACTTATAATTCATACTACCGGCGCCAGCAACAAAAGGAGCAAAGGTACGGGCAAATGGAATGAATCGAGCAAAAATAATTGTTTTGCCACCATGGCGGGTAAAGAATTCTTGAGTTTTCGTTAAATGCTGTTTGTTAATGAGGCGGGAATTCATTTCAAACACACGTGGACCGATAAAACGTCCAATATGATAGTTCACTGTGTCGCCTAGAACTGCTGCAAGGAAGAGTAGAGTACCCAACAACCATGGATCCATCTTACCTGTAGATGCGGCTAAAGCACCTGCTGCAAATAATAAACTATCGCCCGGCAAGAACGGCATAACCACTAGACCAGTTTCGACAAAAATAATTAAAAATAAAATGCCATAAATCCAGGTCCCGTAATTTGTAATAAATTCGGCCAGATGCTGGTCAACGTGTAGAATAAAATCAAGAAGTTCCATGAGATAACTAAGTGGTAAACCGTGCTCAAATCGTAGCAGTGAGCCTATCGAAAGTCAGTATAAAACATCAAAAATATACAAATTGATCATTCTATTTGTGCAACGATATATATGGATTTTGTATATTTAATTATCAATGTCCCAAACCTAGAATAAGTTCATCAACAAATAAGCATTTAAATAAAGGTGGCTGTATGTTTAATCCAAATGTGGTGGTCAAAAATATCGTAACGCAACCAGGCGCGGACAGTTTTATTAGCCTTGTTGCTCGTGTACTTATTGCGTATATCTTCCTTGTTGCTGGCTGGGGGAAAATTACTGGTTATGCAGCAACTGTAGGTTATATGGAAGCGATGGGTGTTCCAGGTGGAATTCTACCATTAGTCATTTTGGTTGAGTTCGGTGGTGGTTTAGCCTTGTTATTTGGTTTCCAAGCACGTTTTGCAGCTTTTGGTCTTGGAATCTTTAGTATTTTAACTGCGTTCTTGTTCCACCAAGGTGGTGCTGATGCAGCAGCGCAATATAACAATGGCATCCACTTTATGAAAAACTTTGCAATGGCAGGCGGTTTATTCTTCTTGATGCTTCACGGTGCTGGACGAATTAGCTTAGACCATGCAATTGAAAAATAATATTCAAGACAAAATAAAAACCGGATGATTAATTCATCCGGTTTTTTTATATTTAGAAATTAGAGCATAAACTGGATTTGTAATTCCCCAACAACAAAACCAAGTACTGCGCCTACTGCAATGAGTGCCCACTCATCTTCTTTGAACGCAGGACGTAACATGCCTTCAAATTCAGATGGTGTTAATTTTTGCATACGTTCAATTAATGTACTGCGAATGTTCATAGCATCTTCTGCATACGACTCAACATATTTCATGGTCTCTGGCAGTTGTTGCATAATACGTTCAGCAACCTGCGTTTTCATATTCTGGTATTTTTCTCCACCAATTGCATAAACAACAAGTGGGCGAATCACACCTGCTTGCATATCAATTTCCTGTTTAACATGGCGGTTAACTAGCTCAATCACACGCGCAGAGTGAGTACCGGAAAACAACTCTTCCATCATATGACGTGAAGTTAAAAGCTGTTTGGAAATTAAAGCTGCATAGTCAGCTGCTACTTCATTTTGACGTTTAATAAACAGACCTTGCCATGTGTAGCCCAATATCTTTTTCGGATAGAGCGGTCTAAACATCATTTGTAGCGCAATCCAGTCACTAAAGAATCCTACAAATCCGCCAAACATCGGCAGCATCCAAGGGTATTTGCCTTGTGTGATAATCCAGCACAACATTTGGATTACACCAATACCAAAACCGAATACAAAGCCAACATTACTGAAAAATTTAAATTCTTGTTTGCCTACACGCTTAAAAATATTGTTGAGGAGACGTTTGTCTTTAAGCAAGTTGCTAATCACCAAATGCTTAATATCAAAATATCGATTTACGTCACGTTGCACTTCGCTCATGATGTGCTCGACTATTTCCGGTGCTTTTGATTGCACTCTACGGATCAGTCTTTGACGGGCAAACTCAGGCATACCTTCCCATAAACCGGGTTGATACTCTTGCGCCACTTCACGCGTAATATCTTCTGCTGCTGCCATTAATGGTTTTTCAATTTCTTTGGCAATACGCTTTGGGTCAAGACGAGCAAAAATTTCTTCGGGCTTAATCAGCTTGGCTGTCATGAGTTCAACAGCAATGGTTGCCATTTTTTCAGCTTTACGAGGCACGATACCTTGCCAGCCAAAAAACGGTTTAATACCTTTAAATTCAAGTGGTGAGAACATCATTTGAATGGCAATCACTTTAGTGACATAGCCAATTAAACCACTCATGAAAGGAATAGAGACATACAACCAAAAATGTTGCTGGAAATCTGCAATCATACTTTGAAGCATTGTTGTTCCTTAGATTTCTATTGATTTTGATATGGGGCAACAAGCCATAAAAACGGATAACTGTTTAAGGACAGACAAATATCGCTAATGGTATTTACCTTTCCATGGTAATGCCTGTTTTATCGGGTCATCTTAACATCAAATTCACAACGATGTTGCATAGAATGTGATGAATTTATCAATGTGTATGAAGTTTTTAAGAGGTATGCAGTATGTTGATAAATATCAATAAATTTTAATTTATATTGATCAATCCTAATATAGAAATGATTCTGATATGAAAAAAATAAGATATATGATGATTTGCGGTGCGCCGAAGCGTGAAAAATGTTAAAATGGCGCGCTTAATTCTTTTGCCATTTAGTGGTTTGTCATGACTACCAATACTCAAATTACTGAAGATCGTATCCTGATCCTGGATTTCGGCTCTCAATATAGTCAGCTCATTGCACGTCGTGTACGTGAAGCTGGTGTTTACTCTGAAATGTATGCCTTTGATATGTCTGAAGAAGACATCCGTGCTTTTAAGCCAAACGGTATCATTTTATCAGGTGGACCTGAGAGTGTGCATGAAGAGGGCAGCCCACGAGCACCGCAAGTGGTGTTTGAATTAGGCGTTCCAGTATTGGGTATTTGCTATGGTTTACAAACCATGTCTGAACAGTTAGGCGGTAAAGTTGAGCCGGGTACTGTACATGAGTTTGGTTATGCCGAAGTTGATATCGTTAAACGTGACCAACTTATTGGCAACTTACAAGACCGCGAAAACCAGTTACACGTTTGGATGAGCCACGGCGACAAAGTGAGCAAAATTCCAGAAGGCTTTACAATTACTGCAAGCACACCAAGCTGTCCAGTTGCTGCTGTAAGTGATGAAGCACGTCGTTTCTATGGCGTGCAATTCCATCCAGAAGTAACGCACACGGCAAAAGGTGAAGAGTTACTTGCAAACTTCGTTCATAAAATTTGTGGATGTGGTGGCCTTTGGACACCTGAACACATTATCGATTTACGTGTAGAACAATTACGTGAACAAATCGGTAATGAAAAGGTTCTTTTGGGGCTTTCTGGTGGTGTTGACTCATCTGTTGTTGCTGCACTTTTGCACAAAGCAATTGGCGATCAGTTAACATGTGTATTTGTTGATAACGGTTTACTTCGTTTAAACGAAGGTGACCAAGTGATGCAAATGTTTGCCGAAAACATGGGTATCCGAGTAATTCGTGCAGATGCTGAACAACGTTTCTTAAATGCATTGGCTGGTGAAGTTGATCCAGAGAAAAAACGTAAGATCATTGGCCGTGAATTTATCGAAGTATTTGCTGAAGAAGCACGTAAACTTGATGGCGTAAAATTCTTGGCGCAAGGTACGATTTACCCAGACGTAATTGAATCTGCTGCAAGCAAACAAGGTAAAGCACACGTTATTAAATCTCACCACAATGTGGGTGGTTTACCAGACGATTTAGCATTTGAATTGGTTGAACCTTTACGTGACTTGTTTAAAGATGAAGTACGTAAATTAGGTACTACACTTGGTTTACCGCATAGCATGATTTACCGCCATCCATTCCCAGGCCCAGGTTTAGGTGTTCGTATTTTGGGTGAAGTGAAAAAAGAATATGCAGATATTCTTCGTCTTGCTGATGACATCTTCATGCAAGAGCTTCGCGACAGCGGCTGGTATGACAAAACAGCTCAAGCATTTGCCGTATTCCAACCTGTTAAGTCAGTTGGTGTAGTAGGTGATGGCCGTCGTTATGCATGGGTAATCGCACTTCGTGCAGTTGAAACGGTTGACTTTATGACAGCTCGTTTTGCACATTTGCCATATGAACTAGTTGATAAAATCTCAACGCGTATTATGAATGAAATTAAAGATGTATCACGTGTGGTATACGACGTGTCATCTAAACCACCAGCAACGATTGAGTGGGAGTAAAATTGGGGTTTCAAAATGCAACGCATTTTGCCAATTTTACGCCAAGAGCTGTGCTCACGGCAGTGAAATTTTAGAATAGATTAAGAAAAGCCGACTTGGAAAAGTCGGCTTTTTCTATCTTGATTAATGAAGTTGAAGCGTTTAATTAATTTCTATTAAAGACTCAAATTTTTTCTTATAAGCGTCACTATATTGTTAATTTAAGAGATAATTAAAAACTAAGGAATAGGGGTACAGACGGGCCTATCAAAATGCTCTTATACATACAATTTTTTAAGTGAAAAATTCATTTATTATTAATAAGTAGCTTTAAGCTGAAGAAATAACTTTATGAAAAGAATATTAATAGCCTTCTCAAGTATAGATGGACAAACATTTAAAATTTGTAATGAAATTAGACATATATTGGTTAATGATGGGCATCAAGTTGACGTTGTCTCTATTAATGAGGGTTCTAAAATTAAAGAAGACTATTCATTTATTCTTATTGCTGCCAGTATTCGATATGGAAATTATCATAAATCTGTTTATAAATTCATTGAAGATAATTTATGTACAATAGAGCAAACAGCTAATGGTTTTCTTTCAGTGAGTGCAACTGCTAGAAAAGTTGGTCGAGATGATCCTTTAGTAGATATATACATTCAAAAAATTAAGAAAAGATCAGGTTGGACTCCTTGTCTTGTTAAAATTATAGCAGGAGCAATTGATTACCCAAAATATAAGCTATTTGATCGTTTTATGATTCAAATGATTATGCTAATAACTAATGGTCCTATAGATACTTCAAAGAGCTTTGAATTTACTAATTGGCATAAAGTAAGACTATTTGGTTTGGAAATATCTAATAAATTAAAAATTTAAATATAATTTGGCATTATCTAAATTAAAAATATTCCATAGTTATTGCTAATAAAAAGAGCGTTTAGACGCTCTTTTTATTTATATAGATTTGATAATAAAATTATACATTTTTTAGAGTGATTAAGAAGTATCAACTATATTTAACCTCTATAATTTAAATTATTTTGCTGCTATCCTTTTAACAATAATTAATAAAGATGTATGGTGATGCCCTGAAATTGAGTACATTAATTCTCCATTTATAGTAACATTTTTTCCAACTAAGCTTGCATAATCTCGATATTCATTTCCCATCATTACTAATTGCATTTTTGTATGATTGTCAAAGTTTGGAGCATCTATTGCGCAGTTGATTTTCTTATTAGGTTGTAAAACCCAATAAGTTTCTGGTTTATCACCATCCGCCACACTTTCATAATTAGGTGGCCCTGGATATGTAATTCTTAATAAAGTTCCAGATAAAGTGATTTTCTGACCTTCGCTTACACATGTTTTAGATTGATGAATAATTTTATTATAGAGCTCAGTAGAATTAGAATACCAATTAGAAATACACTGTTTTGTTCTGCAATTCTTACGTAGATACCAATTCTGTTTAATAAGACTCCTAAATTCTTGGGAATTTCCTGTAATAGATTTTGCTTGAGTATAGACTTTGGCTAAAGCTTCATCTTTAACAGACAGATCAGCATGTGAACATATCATTTTTTCAGCGTAATCATATGCTTTATTACAATTAAATGATGCTGCATTAACTTTATTGTTGAGAGCACTAATACTAAATAATGAAAAAAACAATAATAATTGGATGGTTCTTAAACTAATTGAGAGATTCTTCATAATTAATTCTTAAGTAAATAAAAAAATATTATAAGTGTTATTATCTTATAAGTATTTAATATTAATCAATTTTATTTTTTATTGAATGTGTTAAGTAGTACACAAAAAACCTTAAAAATTTATATTATTTATTAAATCATATAATAAATTTTATATTGGTTAATAGGATTTTAAAATAATTATATGGAATAGCTTTGTTATCTATGAGGTCTAAGTAATAATCTGCTGTAATTAAGATTAAGTAAAATGAAATAGAACTTATATCTTATGAATAGTATAAAATTTTTTCAGCTTAATCTGTCTTTATTTAAGTACCAATCGAATCAATTTTTTAGAAATTTGAGTAATTATTTCTATGAATTAAAATGCTTATTAACGGGAAATACTTAATTTCTCCCGCATTACTTAACTCTTAATAAATAACATTATAGTATAAAACTAAAATTCTATAGGAAGTATAGAGGGAAATAAGGTTATGCCACTACTAAATGAAATAAAAATCAAAATTGAAAGTGATTTCCATAGGCCACTACTGGACATATATTTTCAATTATTAGAATTTTCGGACGGCATTTTATTTGAAAGTGGTGTAGTTATTTATTCTTCTAATGAAGTTTTTGAAAGAAATCAAACTTTTGAAGTGCAGAAATATGCAGGAGATTATTTGGCTATAGGTGATGACAGTGGTGGAATGTCAATTCTTATACCATTTCGAGGAGAGGGTGTTTTTGTAGTAGATCAGGGCAGTATGGATCCTAATGATATGAGCAAAATTAGTGATTCCTTGATGAACTGGTTCAAGGCTGGTTGCCAAATTTAACTGTTCGAGAATGCATTTTAAATGAGACATAAATAGTTTTAAGAGTGCTTAAGCACTCTTTTTTATTGCTTAACTTTTAAAGTTAAAAATTAATATTTATAACTATCAATACAATAGGTCGTATATTATTACTTATACTTGATAAAAGATATATTAAGATATATCTTAATATGCATAAATTAAACATATTAGAGAATCTTTAAAGATGAAACAACAATCAGAACATCATCATACTGAGCATAATGAACATCACCGTTCTGGACGCCGTGGAAGACTTTTTGAAGCGGGACGTATGAAACTTCTGGTACTTCACCTTATTCAGCAAAGCCCTAAGCATGGTTATGAAATTATAAAAGAAATCAGTGATTTGGTCGGTGATGGCTATACACCAAGTGCGGGAACAATCTATCCGACTTTAACCAGTCTGGAAGAAATGAACCTAATTAACTTACTAGATGTAGAGCGTAAACAATATCAAATTACAGAATTTGGGAAAGCTTACTTAACTGAACAACAGGACAAACTAAGTGGGCTGTTAGAGAAATTGCGCTTAAGACGTGAAATTCACAGTAATGATCAATTAATTGAAATTCATCGCGCCATGGAAAATTTAAAGACGGCATTACGTTTGAAACTCAATACAACTGATTTGCAGCAAGACCAGATCTATCAAATTGCTGAAAAAATTGATCAGGCTGCGGTTGCAATCGGGCGCCTATAAGTTGAGATACAACATGTTAGAGCTACAGCAAAAAATCAAAGAGGCGGGCCTAAAAGTTACTCATCCAAGACTTGCTGTTTTGTCTTTAATTCAGCGCCAAGCGGAAGATCTAACGGTCAAACAGATTTATCAAAAGCTATATACCCAAAAACAGAAGTTGAGTTTGGCGACGGTTTATCGGGTGGTCAGTGATTTGGTAGGAGCAGGCCTAATCTCAAATACTCAATTCCAACGGGGTGAAGCCAAATTTAATTTATCTGGCTTATCCAACAATCAACTTTTGCAAATTCATTGTGCAGAACTGACAGACGCCAAACAAGAACAATTTTTAGCCTGTTTGCAATCGGTATTTACTCAATTTCAAGTTGACTTGAAGCAGGTTTAAATTATCCAAAATCATTAATTTTTAATAGAGAATTTATATATGAAACAACATCAATATCACGTTACGGTACAACATTTAAAAAATGCCAAAGGCGAAGTTTCTACCTATACGGAAAGACTTGAGTTCTATACTGGTAATCATGACGATATTTTTGAGATTGTTGAAAAGTTAAAGAATGCAGAATTTTTCGATGATCAAACCACAAAATCTTTTGCCGTTGGTCTAAAGTTATTTAGTGAAGTCATGCTGGAAAATCGGGACCATCCACTATTTGAAGAGTTCTTGCCACAATTTGGACAATTTATGAAAAACTTAAAACAACTTGTTAAAACTCAATCTTCTTAAGAAGTTATGTTATATACCTTTAATCATTTTCTATAACTAAAAAGCGGATTGTCTCATTGATAGCACCCTGTGTATTACTAAAAGACTATATTGAATAATGAGTGTATTGTTAAGATCAGTATAACGACTCATTGCAAAAGCATAGGTAAAAGAGAGTAATATCATGAGCAATAATAATGATTACGATATTTCTGATTCAAAGGATTGCGAGAAATTTGCCAATCAATTTATTCAGGAATTTCCAATTCGCTCTGCTGAAATTGGACAGGGGACAGTCATTAAGCGGGCTTTACCTAGCCGTCAAAAGCGTATGATCGGGGCATGGTGCTTTCTAGACCATGCAGGCCCAGTAACGTTTCCTGCAGGTAATGGTTTAGATGTAGGCCCACACCCGCATATTGGTTTGCAAACCTTCACGTGGATGATTGAAGGTACCATGATGCATACTGATAGTTTAGGTTCAAAGCAGTTAATTCGCCCTAAACAGGTGAACTTGATGACAGCAGGGCATGGTATTTCTCATACCGAAGTTGCGCCTGATACAGAAACCCAAATGCACGCTGCACAGCTCTGGATTGCTTTACCTGACCATAAGCGCAATATGGATCCGAAATTTGAACATTATCCTGAGTTGCCTGTTGTTGAAAAAGACGGTTTAGAATTTACCGTGCTCGTGGGTGAATACTTGGCAACGACTTCTCCAGTTGTGGTGCATACACCGTTAGTAGGTGTGGACCTTATTGCTACTCAAGATACTAAAACACGTATTCCATTAAATCCTGAGTTTGAATATGGTTTCATGGCATTAGATGGCGTTGCTCATGTGAATGGTCATGAACTCACTGCTGACAATATGGTTGTATTGGATACTGGATTGAGTGAAATTGAGATTGAAATCAAAAAAGGTAACCGTGTGCTGTTAATTGGAGGTGAACCGTTTGAAACTCCAATTTTGCTATGGTGGAACTTTGTTGCACGTACTATGGATGATTTAAAAGAAGCACGTGAACAGTGGATTAATCATGATGTACGTTTTGGTGAAATTCCAGATTATGTTGGTGCACGTTTAGAGGCCCCAGTTCTTCCAGATCAAATGAGAGCATCAAAATGACAGTAGTAATCGCGAGTAGTAAGGCAAAACCTCTTGCCGAACAGTGGAAAGGTGAAATTACCAGTGGCCGTCATCAATATTTTTGTGATGAACCGGAAAAGTTAGAAGGTCATGATCAGGGGCCGGCACCCTATGATTTACTGACTGGAAGTCTGGCAGCTTGCACACTCATTACATTAAGAATGTATGCAAAACATAAAGAATATGATTTTGGTGAGTTCTCGGTTGAAATTGATTTTCATACCAATCGTGAGCATGAAGAACATATCGAGCGTCGTATTGTTTTTAAAGAGCTGCCAAATGAAGAGCTTCAACAAAAAATCTTAACGGTATGTAGTAAAACGCCAGTAACTAAAACTTTGTTACGTAGTTTAGACATTCATACTGTGCTTGTTACAGCATAAAAATGCTATTTTGTTGAGGTGGATGACTTTATATCCATCCCACAAATGGAATAAAACAGCATGTTCACATGCTGTTTTTTATGTAAAAAAGAAAAATAAAAGTAGGCAATAACATGATTAGTGTACACCACCTGGAATGTTCGCGATCGTTTCGGATTTTATGGGCTTTAGAAGAGTTAGGCTTAGATTATGATATTCATTATTATCAACGCTTACCCAACTACTCAGCACCGGAAACGCTGAAATGTATCCATCCGCTCGGTAAGGCGCCGATTTTGACAGATGATGAGCAAGTCATTGCAGAATCCGCTGTCATTTTAGAGTATTTGCAGCAGCGCTATGATCAAAAACAGCAATTTAAACCTAAGCAAGCTCAGGATTTACAGCAGTATATTTACTGGATGCACTATGCTGAAGGTTCACTTATGCCGTTATTAGTGATGACTTTGGTCATGAATAACGTGAACAAACATGTACCTTGGTTAATTCAACCTGTAGCAAAGAAAATTACAGAAGGGGTGAAGGCAAATTTTGTTCGCCCGCGTATGAAAGATCATATTAGTTTTTTAGAAAACTACTTGTCTGAACATGAATATTTTGCAGGGGATTTTTCATTTGCCGATATTCAAATGAGTTTTCCATTAGAGGCTCTACAGTCACGTCTTCAAGGCAAATATCCGCATATTCAAGCATTTTTACATCGGATTCAGCAAAGACCAGCTTTTCAGAAAGCAAGACAGAAAGGTTTGGGGTCAAACGAAAGAAATTGTGCTGATATTTAAAAGAAAAGGAACAAATATTTGTTCCTTTTTTTATTACTTATGCTTTATTTGCGTTTAATTACGATAGAGTCAATGCCGCTATGCTGTAATGTTTGCTGAGCAGCAAGAGCAGCTTCTTGGGTATCATATGGACCAGAAATAACACGGTACCACGTCTTACCATTTTCTGAGCTTCTAATTACATCAGCCGATAAGCCATTTAAAATGATTTCTGCGCGTCGAGCATCTGCTTGATCCGGATCGGCATAGCTACGGACTTGTAAAATGTAATTTGGTTGTTGAGGTGCAGCAGCTGTAGAGTCCGTATTATCATCAGTACTAGCAACAGCTTCTGAGGCAGCAGGTTGAGCTGTGCTAGGTGCCTCTACAATCATAGCGGTACCTTGGTTTTTGCTCTCTGGAACTGCCTGTTCTGGAATAGGGGTAACTTGCTGTTGAGGCAATAAATCGTAAAAACGGTAATCTTTATTGGTTTCTTCTTCTTTGTAGTGATCAGAAGTAATCTGATTTTTTGAAGAAACTGGTTGCCACGGTTTCCAAAGCATGAGCACTACTGCGATACATAAGACCGCTAAAATAGCGACAAGTGTCCCTAACCATTTAGGAATTAAAGGCTTTTTAGGCTTATTAGGTCTTTCAGATACACCGCGTTGCGTTTTGCCAAACACGTGGATTATTCCTCTGTCTTTTGATTGTTTTATTTCGAGTTTAGTTCTCGTTTACTTTAAAACATCGCTTTGCATGGGTGGATTTCCTTACAAAGCGTTATTCCTTACAACACGAAGGGGTATATGACTTTGCCAAATACCCCAACAGTAACTTACATGGCTTCAGGTGCAGAAACACCGAGTAATTCTAAGCCATTGCGCAGTACTTGTTGTACATTGATTGAAAGTAATAAGCGTGCTTGTGTAAGTTCAGCATCATCACTTAAAACTTTATGCTCATTGTACCAACCGTGGAATAGCGCAGCTAATTCTTTTAAGTAGTTACCTACTTGGTGCGGTTCATACGCATTAGCAGCACGTAACACAACATCTGGATATGCAGCCAGTTTAGCAAGAATTTCAGTTTCTGCATCAAGTGATAAACGTGCAGCATGTGAACGAGCTGCACTTACTTCAAATTGTAAGCCAGTGCTTGCTGCTTTTTCTAACATACGGCAGATACGTGCATGAGCATATTGAATATAATACACCGCATTGTCTTTGCTTTGTGACACAGCAAGGTCAAGGTCAAAGTCAATGTGTTGTTCGCTCTTACGCATCACGTAGTAGAAACGAGCTGCGTCATTCCCAACTTCTTTGCGTAAGTCGCGTAAAGTCACGAACTGGCCCGAACGAGATGACATTTGAACCATCTCGCCACCACGCCATAAACTTACGAACTGAACTAAAAGAACAGTCAATTTTTTCGAGTCATAACCCATCGCATCAATCGCGGCTTTTACGCGAGAGATATAACCGTGGTGGTCAGAACCCCAAATATCAACAAGGTCAGTATAACCACGTTGTAGTTTGTTTAAGTGATAAGCAATATCAGATGCAAAGTAAGTCGTTTGACCATTACGGCGCTTAACAACACGGTCTTTTTCATCACCAAATTCAGTCGATTTAAACCAGATGTTGCCATCTTTTTCATAAAGGAAACCACGCTGGTCCAGTGTTTCCAACGCTTCGTCAATTTTTGCGCTAAGAGACGCTTCGCTAAACCATTGGTTAAAGGTTACGCCGAAGTCAGCAAGGTCATCTTTAATGTCATCTAAAATGGCATGAAGAGCTGCTTGATGGAAAACACGGTAGCCTTCACCTAATAATTGTTGTGAGTTGGCAATAAGACCATCAATGTGTTTTTCTTTGTCGCCAGATAATACGACTTTGTTGCCTTCGCTATCTAGCTCTTCAGCATATTGCACGTCTTCTGGTACATCTTTATAGACGTCTGCTACATCACGAACATATGCATTGTTATCTTTGTCGATAATGCTTTGAGCAATCTCTTTAACGTAGTCGCCTTGATAAGCATTTTTTGGGAATACAAGATTTTGACCCAATAATTCTAAATAACGTAAATAGGTAGAAGTCGCCAAAATATCCATTTGACGGCCAGCATCATTTACATAATATTCGCGATCAACTTTAGCACCCGTTGCTTCAAGTAAGTTTGCAACGGTCATACCATACGCAGCACCACGACCATGACCTACGTGTAGGCTAGACGTCGGGTTCGCAGAAACGAATTCAACTTGAATCTTTTTAGCTGCATTTGATTGGCTGCGACCAAAGTCTTCTTTTTGAGCTTGAATTTGGTCAAGAATCGCAAAACGTTGGTCTGCATTTAAGAAGAAATTGATAAAACCAGGACCTGCGATTTCAGCTTTGCTGATGTCTGCAACTTCTGGTAGCGCTGCGAGAATTTTCTCAGCTAAATCGCGTGGTTTCATACCAGCAGCTTTAGAGCCGATCATGGCAATATTAGAAGCAAAGTCGCCATGGCTTCGGTCTTTGGTGCGCGTTAAATTGCTTGAATTATTCCAATCCGAAGGAAGCACACCTTCTTGCTGAAGGGTTTGCACTGCATGGTCGAGAGCTGCTTGTATTGCCGTATTCATATCAATCGAAAATAGATGTCGCAGAAAAACGTCAAATATAGCAAATTTCCTATGAGTTGGGGGAGTGCATTTAACGCTTTCACTGAATTTCTTTCTTTTCATTCTCTGCAACTATTTTTTTTGTAAATATTGAAAAATGACTATGATTCAATTCTAAAAATACGTAAATACAGGCTTTTTAGGTAATATTTTTGAAGTTATAAGATAGTAAAACACTTGGTATTTTTTATGGAAATGTAAGACAGGGAAAAAATATAAGATTCTAAGTCAGATATACAGTTGAGAAGGAATAATTTTAAAAAAGATGAAAAATGTAAGTAATTAATTTTTAATATTAATTTTGTTGTATGTTTTTTCTAAATAGTATTCAATTTTAATATCACGGTTTAAAATACCTATTTTGTATTAAATAGTCTTAAGCTTACGCATACAACGAGCTTTAGAGAGTGCTGAAACTGTACTTTTCGGAGTTCTAAGCTGGAAAATGAGATAGGCAATGATATCAGGACACCCAAGTAAACACCCACTTTATATCCCTTATGCAGGCTATACACTTTTAGAGTTACCCCTTTTAAATAAAGGGTCCGCTTTCACTCAAGAAGAAAGAAGTAACTTTAACTTACACGGGTTACTTCCACATATTATTGAGACTATTGAAGAGCAAAGCCAACGCTCTTATCAGCAATATTGTGCTTTCAATGATGATATTAATAAGCACATCTATTTGCGTAATATCCAAGATACCAACGAAACGTTGTTCTACCACTTAATTGAAAATCATCTTGAAGAGATGATGCCAATTATTTACACGCCAACCGTGGGTGAAGCATGTCAACGTTTCTCTGATATCTATCGCCGTCATCGTGGTGTTTTCATTTCATATCCAGATCGTGATGTGATTGATGATATTTTGCAAAACGTAAATAAAAATAATGTCAAAGTCATCGTGATTACAGATGGTGAACGTATTTTAGGCCTTGGTGACCAAGGTATTGGCGGTATGGGTATTCCAATTGGGAAACTTTCACTTTACACCGCGTGTGGTGGTATTAGTCCTGCTTACACATTGCCAATCACAATCGATGTAGGGACGAATAATCCTCAATTATTAAATGACCCGATCTACATGGGATGGCGTCAACCACGTATTAGTGGTGATGAGTATTATGAATTTGTAGATATGGTGATTGAAGCTGTAAAACGTCGTTGGCCAAAAGCACTCATCCAGTTTGAAGATTTCGCACAAAAAAATGCGATGCCATTATTAGAAAAATATCGCGATAAAATTTGTTGTTTTAATGATGATATTCAAGGAACAGCAGCGGTATCTGTCGGTAGTTTGATTGCTGCAAGTCGTGCAGCAGGTAAACAGTTAAAAGACCAGAAAATTGCTTTCTTAGGTGCAGGTTCGGCTGGCTGTGGTATTGCAGAGCAAATCGTTGCACAAATGGTTTCAGAAGGTTTAACCGATGCTGAAGCACGTGCTCGTGTTTACATGGTAGATCGTTTTGGTTTGATCACTGAAAATCAGCCAAACCTATTAGACTTCCAACGTAAGTTAGCTCAAAAAGCTGAAGTAGTAGACCAATGGGGCAATATTGAAGAAGTGATTTCACTTCTTGATGTTGTTAAAAATGCCAAGCTTACAGTATTAATCGGTGTTTCTGGTCAGCCGGGCCTATTCACTGAAGAAATCATTAAGACCATGGCTGCCAATTGTGAACGACCAATTGTGATGCCGTTATCTAACCCGACTTCGCGTGTAGAAGCTGTACCGGCAGATATTGTGGAATGGACTGAAGGTAAAGCATTAATTGCAACGGGTAGCCCATTTGCACCTGTAAATCATCACGGCAAGCTTTATAATATTTCGCAGTGCAACAACTCATACATCTTCCCTGGTATTGGTTTAGGTGTGGTAGCATCAGGTGCTAAACGCGTTACAGAAAACATGCTCATGGCTTCAAGTAGTGCTTTAGCAGACTGTTCACCGTTGCTGAAAGATCCACAAGCTGATTTATTGCCACCTTTAGGTGAAATTCAACAAGTGTCTAAAGTGATTGCATTTGAAGTGGCAAAAGCTGCAATGGCAGATGGTGTGGCTGTAACCATTAGTGATGATTTGCTTAAGCAGAAGATTGATCAATCGTTCTGGAAACCAGAATACCGTAAATATAAACGTATTCCTTTCTAAGAATGAGAATGTGAAAAGAGGAGCTTAAGCTCCTCTTTTTTTCTTTTAAGCCACTAAAATTTCTTCTAATAGTTCTTCACTTGGTGCAAAGTAATATGCCCCGTCAAGTGGTGTCACGAAGTGCAATAAGCGGTCATGGATGCCATCCCCACTTGTACCAAACATGCGCTTTAACATTGCATCAATAATGCTCAGGTCTTTAGTATAGGCAATGAAGAATAAACCTTGATCACCTCGACCGTCACCATAAGGTAAGCTGTGACGTAAAATTTCCATTTCTTCGCCTTCCTCATCTTCAACGACAGTACGAGCGACATGGGCATTTTCCGGTTTAACGTCATCATCTAATTCAATAGATTCAAGCTTGGTACGGCCCATGACATTTTCTTGTGCATCGACTTTAAGTTTTTTCCATTTTTCCAAGTCATGTGCATAGCGCTGCGCAAATATGAAACTACCATCTGCAAATACTCCAGCACTTTCTGGGAGGAGAGCGGTTTCTGCGCGGTCGTCTGGAAATTGAGGGTTTTCAGTACCATCTATAAAGCCAGTAATATCGCGACCATCGAAGTAACGGAAGCATACACGCTCATCCAGAACTTCAACTTTATCTTTAATCCCTTCAAAAAATGCTTGGCTTAAAGCAAAACAGATATCAGAACGCATACTGGCAATGTGAATAAGCACATCAGCTGGTACGACTGGCATATTGAATGCGCCATTTTCTGGTTCAAGTTGTTTAAAACCAGCAGGAGATTGGCTGTAAAGCTGCTTCCAAAGTTCTGGACCAAAAGCGACTGCTGTTTTAATTTGTGCGTCTGAATGTTGAGTAATGAGACGGTCACGTGTTTCGAATAAAGCTTCGAGTTGTTCTTTTAATTCAGCAATTGTTAAATCTTTTAAACGAAGAACAATAAAACGGGCATGATCAGATGGTAATGGCAAAATGACAGATTGAGCAGTCATTAGAAGATCTCTCCTCAATTATAATTTAGTATGAGCTTCAATTATTGTGCCTGATGCGAAGAACCGTTAGTAGTCTATTTATTGATTTTATTGTTTGAATTATCGCCACGATAGTTTTATAAAACAGTATAATTCCACTTTTATTGTCTATTTTCGCTATGTCTTTGCAAGTTTGGTTTGCTTATATGTTGGCCTGTTGGGTCATTAGTATTTCTCCGGGAGCAGGGGCAATTGCTTCTATGTCGAGCGGCTTAAATTATGGCTTTAGACATGGCTATTGGAATGCGATCGGTTTGCAAATCGCCTTGTTAATTCAAATCATGATTGTAGCTGCGGGTGTAGGTGTTCTATTCGCAACGACCCCGTTGGCTTTTCAAGCCGTTAAGTGGTTCGGGGTAGCCTATTTATTGTATTTAGCTTATTTACAGTGGACAGCACCTGTAAAAGACATAGAAATTCAACACGAAAAAAAGGATAAATCTGTTTCTGCTCTGCTGTTAAATGGATTTGTGGTCAATATCAGTAATCCTAAAGCGATTGTATTTCTATTGGCAGTTTTGCCTCAGTTCTTAGATTTAAGCAAACCTCAATGGATACAATACCTGATTATGGCAGCTACTATGGTTACGATTGATTTGATTGTAATGGCTGGTTATACAGGGCTAGCTTCAAAAGTTTTAAGATTGCTACGTTCTCCTAAGCAACAAAAATATTTGAACCGTGGTTTTGCTGTCATGTTTAGTTGTGCAGCGTTATTGCTAAGTACGGTCCATCAAGCAGCCTGATTTAGGCCGCTTGAGTTTGATTTTTGATTTTTTGAACCATAAAGATAAGTGCAAAACTCAACGCCATACATAAAACAATACTGAGGCCAGTCGAGATATTAAGTGCTGCGCTTGACCATAGGCCAACACTGACACCGAGTTGAGCTAAAACAAAGGCCCAAATAACCATCTGCTTTGGTGAGTGAGCGAGTAATCGAGCGCTCAGCGCTGGAATAACCAGTAAAGCACCCATTAAAAGTGAACCTACTGCTCGTAAAGCTAATACTGTAAATAAGGCTAGCAGTAACATAAAAATGAGACGCTGCCATTTCGCATTTACCCCTTCACTAATCGCAATGTCTGGATCAATGGCAATTTGAATTTGAGGCTGCCAAAAGCGATAAAGAATTGCCAGTGATACTGCAATAATTAATGTGAAAACAGGTAGGTCTGGCCAATCAATACTTAGTAAGTCACCAAACAAATAACTCAAAAGTTCTGGTCTTAAACTCGGAACATGTTGAATAAACAGAAGGCCACTACATAGTAATGTTGCTGAGCATAAGGCAAGTAGAGCATCGTTTGGCAAACGATTGTCATGCAATGCCCATAAAATAGCGACTAATAAAATAGCCGTACCTGCCACGCCAAGCCATAGGGGAAGGCTTAAAGCACCAGCAATTGCTACCCCAAGTAAGGTTCCGTGTGCCATGGTGTCTGCAAAAAAAGACATACGTCTCCATAGCATGAGACAACCAAGTGGTGCGGTCAAAAAGACCAATAAGGTTCCCATAATCCATGCGGGCAACAATAATTGTAACCATTCCATCATGGCTTAAGCTTCCGGTTCTGGGTGAATGTGAGGTCTACTATTGTGAGGGCAGGGGTGTGCTGCATCACCATGTGCACAGTGGTCATGATGGTGCTGGTAAAAAACTCGCTGAGTGCCAAATATTGCCTGATACTCAGGATGTTGCTGAATATTCTCAGGTAAACCGCTGCAACATATATGTTTATTTAAACAAACAACTCTATGCGTCCCTTGCATAACCCATTGTAAGTCATGTGAAACAATTAAAATGGCGCAACCATAACGCTCTGGCAGACTACGTACATATTCATAAAGCTCAGCTTCAGATTGAATATCTAGACCCTGCATTGGTTCATCAAGAACGAGAATATCTGGCTTCCTAAGTAAAGCGCGTGCAAGCAGCACACGTTGGCGCTCTCCACCAGAAAGCTGTTGTACTTTTGATTGTTGTAGCTTGGCAATACCAGTATCTTGAATAATTTCTTGGCGAAGGGCAGGGCTACATTTTTCAAGATCTAATAAATCTTGAACACGTAAAGGAAGACTATGAGAGGGATTAAACTTTTGAGGGACATAAGCCATTTTTAATTTTTTATTGCTTATGACACGTCCGCTACTTGGTTTTAAAATTCCAAGTAGAACTTTAATTAAAGTCGACTTACCCGCACCATTTGGACCAATTAAGGTCACAATTTCATTTTGATGCAGATCAAAATCGACTTTTTTTAATATATCCCGATCATCACGGTGAACAGAAACCTGTTCCAGTTGAATCAATACAGGATCTAGCGAGCTGTGCGGCACTGCTGGCATTTCCCCGAAATTTCAATAATGCTGTGTTGTGCTGTGAAATCATCTAAAGCTGCAAGCTGGTCGAGTTGTTGAGTCAGACCTTGTGAAGATGCTTCTTTAACAGTGTGACATTCGGTGCAAATTAAGAATGCGGCCTGATGTCCTTCACGTGGATGACAGCATGGAATATAAGCATTAATAGATGTTAAGCGATGAATTAGACCTTTTTCTAATAAGAAGTCTAAAGTTCTATAAACAGTTGGAGGAGCGGCAGGGCGATCGGTTTGACTTTTAATACGTGCTAATAAGTCGTACGCACCCATTGGGCCTGAAGCATTTAAAATGAGTTCAAGAACTTCTTTACGTAAAGGCGTAAGACGTGCGCCAACCGCAGAACATAAAGTTTCTGCTTCAGCTAAACGACTTGCGACATTATGGTGATCATGAACACCATGCAAAGAATCATGATGTTCATGCGTGCAAGAACTCATAGACATAACCTCAAATTTTTAATGGAATATTAGCATGAAGCGATGCTTCATTCGATTAATCTTAGGTATTTTTGTAACTTTGTTATATTATAACATGCTTCGAGCTATTACTAATTGATGGTCTGTCATGTTCCGCGTTTTTGTTTTCAGTATGTTCTCTTTAATGAGTACGTTAGGTTGGAGTCAGGGTTTGGTTGTCTCTACACACCCAATCTATTTGATTGCAAAAGAAATTACCAAAGGCGTTGAAGAGCCTCAGTTGTTGCTTCAAGGTCAAAGCGGGCATGACGTACAACTCACCCCGGCGCATCGTAAAGCAATCAATGATGCTTCTTTGGTGATTTGGTTAGGAAAAGCTCATGAAGCTCCGCTAAACAAATTACTGAGTAACAATAAGAAAGCAATTGCTTTATTAGATAGTGGTATTCTTTCTGTTTTGCCGCAGCGTAATACGCGTGGCGCTGCTTTACCAAATACTGTAGATACGCATGTCTGGTTAGAACCAAACAATGCAGTGCGGATTGGTTTTTTTATTGCAGCTTTGCGTTCGCAGCAGCATCCTGAAAGTAAAGCGAAATATTGGAATAATGCTAATGCATTTGCTCGGAATATGTTGCAGGCAGCTCAAGCTTACGATAGCTCAAGTAATGGTAAACCTTATTGGTCTTATCATGATGCTTATCAGTATTTGGAACGCTCGCTTAATTTAAAGTTTGCAGGTGCTTTAACGGATGACCCGCATGTTGCGCCTACAGCGGCTCAAATTAAGTATCTTAATGATAATCGACCAAAACCTCAGATGTGTTTACTTGCAGAAAGTTTCACAACAAAAGGTCAATATCAGAAACTGGGCAGTATTACCTTCCAACCCGTTGATGAAAGTATGAATAATGAGGACGATTTTGTAACAGCATGGAAGAAACTGGCTATAAAAACTGATAAATGTGTATTAAATACGCAAAAGTAAGATAAAAAGTAAACAAAGGCTGACTGTAGCGTCAGCACCACCTGTCACGAAAAACCCCGACTAAAGTCGGGAAAAGATTGCATGTTCAGGGGTGTAACTCTATAATGCCTGCGATTAAAAGCGATCATCAGCTAAACTTGTCAAGCATTTATGCTGTGAGTGGATAAATAATGAGCCAAACTAGTCGCTTGATTGACCGACGATTAGCAAAAGCTTTGGTCTTCTTACAAGCATGCATGATCCCTGTTTCCGCACTTGTGGCGTGGAGCATAAAAGACATGACAGCAGCATTAAGTGCGGCACTTGGTGCATTGGTCTGCTGGCTTGCTACCAGTTATTTTGCGTGGCAATCCTTCAGAACAGCAGGTGCGAGAGCATCAAAACAAGTGCTGTCTAACATGTATAGGGGCATGTTAGGCAAATTTGCAATCATGATCGTTGGATTTATTTTGATTTTGAGCAATGTTAAACCTTTATCACCGTTAGCATTGCTGTTTGGTTTTATCCTCGTTCAAATGATGTCGTGGGTTGCTCCTTTTTGGGTTTCACGTCTACAAAAACGAGTATAGAAACAAGAAGAATTGAAGATTTTTTGGAGGGTGGCGAGATATCGACAGTACGCCGATGTTCGTTTCCCTTCTTTTTAGTAATTGACATTGACCAGGTGTGATTTATGGCTGCTGAAGAACATGCCCTCACTTCGACAGAGTATATCAAGCATCACTTGACCAATATGACCTATGGCAAAATGCCAGATGGTACATGGAAATTGGCTGAGACTGCTGAAGAAGCTCATTCGATGGGGTTCACTGCAATTCACTTGGATTCAATGGGTTGGTCAATTGGCCTTGGTGTGATTTTCTGTTTGTTATTTTGGATGGTTGCGAAAACTGCGAAAGCTGGTGTTCCAACAAAATTCCAATCTGCAATTGAAATGATCATTGAGTTTGTTGACTCAAGTGTCCGTGATACTTTTCATGGCAAATCACGTTTAATCGCTCCACTTGCACTCACTATTTTCGTGTGGATTTTCCTCATGAACCTAATGGACTTGATTCCAGTTGACTGGATTCCTCAAGTTGCTGCATTTGTTGGTGCTAACGTATTTGGTATGGACCCTCACCACGTTTACTTCAAGATCGTTCCATCTACAGATCCAAACATTACCCTTGGTATGTCTTTATCTGTATTTGTTCTTATCTTGTTCTACAGCATCCGCGAGAAGGGTGTTGGCGGTTTCGTAGGCGAGTTGGCACTTAACCCATTTAACCCAAGTAATCCAGTTGCAAAAGCGTTGCTTATTCCAGTGAACTTGATTTTGGAATTGGTAACATTCCTTGCTCGTCCTATTTCATTGGCTCTCCGACTATTCGGTAACATGTATGCCGGTGAGTTAATCTTTATCCTGATCGCATTATTGCCGTTCTGGATTCAATGGGCGTTATCTGTGCCTTGGGCGATCTTCCACATTCTTGTAATCACGTTGCAGGCATTCATCTTTATGATGCTTACCATCGTTTACTTGAGCATGGCAAGCGAAAAACATTAATGGTATTGCCTAACTATCAAATGATGGTTGGGCTGAATTTTTTTAATTTAATTTGGTAATAACCTAACCTCTGAGGAATTTTTCATGGAACTCACTTTAGGTCTAGTTGCAATTGCATCTGCTATCTTGATCGCTTTCGGTGCTTTGGGTACTGCGATTGGTTTTGGTCTTTTGGGTGGTCGCTTTTTAGAAGCTGTAGCTCGTCAACCAGAATTAGCTCCACAACTTCAAACTCGTATGTTCTTAATCGCGGGTCTTCTTGATGCTGTGCCTATGATCGGTGTTGGTATTGGCTTGTTCTTCATCTTCGCTAATCCATTTGTAGGTTAATCAGCTTAATTCCTAAATCCACTATTTGAGGAATTGCAATGAATATCAACCTCACATTGATTGGTCAAGCGATTGCGTTTGCGTTTTTTGTCGCATTCTGCATGAAGTTTGTTTGGCCACCACTAATCAATGCGATTAGTGAGCGTCAGCGTAAAATCGCTGATGGCTTAAATGCAGCAGAAAAAGCGAAAGCTGACCTTGCCGATGCACAAGCGCAAGTGAAGCAAGAACTTGATGCAGCTAAAGCACAAGCGGCTCAATTGATCGAACAAGCGAACCGTCGTGCAGCGCAATTGATCGAAGAAGCTCGTACTCAAGCTGCGGCTGAAGGTGAGCGTATTCGTCAACAAGCTAAAGAAGTTGTTGATCAAGAGATCAATTCTGCTCGCGAAGAATTACGTCAACAAGTAGCTGCCTTGGCAGTGACTGGTGCAGAAAAGATCCTGAACCAACAAGTTGATGCAGAAGCTCATAACGCCATGCTGTCTCAGCTGGCTGCTAAACTTTAAGCGAGGCGAATTATGGCTGAACTCTTGACGTTGGCACGTCCGTATGCCAAAGCAGCATTTGCTTATGCTTCTGAGCAAGGTGCAACAGACAATTGGTCGAATGCGTTACAAGTGCTCAGTGCTGCGGTGCAAGACGAAGCATTTTCCGCTTATTTAAATCGCCCTGAACTTACTCCTGCGGAGCAAGTGAAGCTTTTTGCTAAAGTTTTAGGTGAAGATCAATCTCAAGCAGTGTCTAACTTTTTGACACTTCTTGCAGATAACGATCGTTTAATGTTGTTACCTGAAATTGCAGCAGAATATGAACAGCTTAAATCACAGAATAACAATACGGTTGATGTCGTGATTGAATCGGCGTTTCCGTTAACTTCTGTTCAGGAACAATTGCTTGCACATGCGTTAGAAAAACGCTTCAAGGCAGCAGTTAATGTTTCTGTAGAAGTTAATCCTGCTTTGATTGCAGGTGTGGTTATTCGTGCAGGCGATCAAGTGATAGATGATTCTGCGCTTAACAAGCTTGAAAAAATGCGTACTCGTCTTCTTGCATAATGCAAATGATGAAGACTGAACTAATAAAAGATTGAGGAATAGCGCAATGCAACAACTGAATCCATCCGAGATCAGTGCGCTCATTAAACAGCGTATCGGAGATCTGGACACCAGCGCGACCGCTAAAAACGAAGGTACCATTGTTATGGTATCCGACGGTATCGTGCGTATTCACGGTCTTGCTGATGCAATGTACGGTGAAATGATCGAATTCGACGGCGGCTTATTTGGTATGGCACTGAACCTAGAACAGGATTCAGTGGGTGCCGTTGTTTTAGGTAACTACCTAAGCCTTCAAGAAGGTCAAAAAGCTCGTTGTACAGGTCGTGTTTTAGAAGTTCCAGTTGGTCCTGAACTTCTTGGCCGTGTAGTAGATGCTTTGGGTAACCCAATTGATGGTAAAGGCCCAATTGATGCAAAATTAACTGATGCTGTTGAAAAAGTAGCACCAGGCGTAATTTGGCGTCAATCAGTAGACGAGCCTGTTCAAACTGGTTATAAATCAGTTGATACCATGATTCCTGTGGGTCGTGGTCAGCGTGAGTTGATTATTGGTGACCGTCAAACTGGTAAAACAGCAATGGCGATCGATGCGATCATCGCTCAGAAAAACTCTGGCATTAAATGTGTATACGTTGCGATTGGTCAAAAACAATCAACAATTGCAAACGTTGTACGTAAGCTAGAAGAAACTGGCGCTATGGCGTATACAACTGTTGTCGCTGCTGCGGCTGCTGATCCTGCTGCAATGCAGTATTTAGCTCCGTACTCTGGCTGTACAATGGGTGAATACTTCCGTGACCGCGGTGAAGACGCTCTTATCATTTATGATGATTTGTCTAAGCAAGCTGTTGCTTACCGTCAAATTTCATTGCTTTTACGTCGTCCACCAGGTCGTGAAGCGTATCCGGGTGACGTATTCTATCTTCACTCACGTCTTCTTGAACGTGCTTCTCGTGTATCTGCTGACTACGTTGAGAAATTCACTAATGGCGCAGTAACTGGTCAAACTGGTTCTTTAACTGCATTGCCAATTATTGAAACTCAAGCAGGTGACGTATCTGCATTCGTACCAACGAACGTAATTTCGATTACTGACGGTCAGATCTTCTTAGAAACATCATTATTCAACGCAGGTATCCGTCCTGCTGTGAACGCGGGTATCTCTGTATCTCGTGTTGGTGGTTCTGCTCAAACTAAGATCATCAAAAAATTGTCTGGTGGTATCCGTACCGCTTTAGCACAATACCGTGAATTGGCTGCGTTTGCTCAGTTCGCTTCTGACCTTGACGAAGCAACTCGTAAGCAACTTGAACATGGTCAACGTGTAACTGAGTTAATGAAGCAAAAACAATATGCTCCTTACTCAATTGCTGACCAAGCTGTTTCTGTTTATGCATCTAACGAAGGCTATATGGCTGACGTAGAAGTTAAGAAAATCGTAGACTTTGATGCTGCGTTAATTGCTTACTTCCGTTCTGAATATGCTCCGTTGATGAAACAAATCGATGAAACTGGTGATTACAACAAAGACATCGAAGCAGCAATCAAAGCAGGTATTGAAAGCTTTAAAGCGACTCAAACTTACTAAGTTCAGTTTTAGTTAAGTTTGGTTCACGGATCAACCTTCGGAAGCTCGAAAGGGCTTTCGAATACTAGGTTAAGCGTATGGCAAATTTAAAAGAAATTCGCGCCAAAGTAGCTAGTATCAAGAGCACGCAAAAGATTACTCGCGCGATGCAAATGGTAGCTGCTTCTAAAATGCGTCGTGCGCAAGAGCGCATGGCTCAAGGCCGTCCGTATGCCGATAATATGCGCCGTGTAATTGCTCACTTGGTACAAGCAAACCCTGAATATAAACACCGTTATATGGTTGATCGCCCAGTTAAGCGTGTTGGCTATATCGTAGTGTCTTCAGATCGTGGTTTGGCAGGTGGCTTGAACATTAACTTGTTCAAGAAAGTTGTGCAGCATGTCAAAGCACAACAACAGCAGTCAATTGAAGTTGAATTTGCTTTAATTGGTCAAAAAGCGGTTTCGTTTTTTAAGAATTACGGCGGTAAAGTGCTTGGTGCAACTACCCAACTTGGCGATGCGCCGAGTTTGGAACAGTTAACTGGCTCAGTGCAAGTTATGCTTGATGCATTTGATAAAGGCGAATTAGATCGTATCTACCTCGTATCAAATGGTTTCGTTAATGCAATGACTCAGCAGCCTAAAGTAGAACAACTTGTTCCTTTAGCACCGGCAGAAGAAGGCGATGATCTCAACCGTACTTATGGTTGGGACTATATCTACGAACCAGAAGCAGAAGAATTGTTAAATGGTTTGTTGGTTCGCTATATCGAGTCTATGGTTTATCAAGGTGTGATTGAGAACGTTGCATGTGAGCAGTCAGCTCGTATGGTCGCGATGAAAGCAGCGACAGACAACGCAGGACAATTGATTAAAGACCTACAACTCATTTACAACAAGCTGCGTCAAGCCGCGATTACTCAGGAAATTTCCGAGATCGTTGGCGGTGCCGCTGCCGTTTAACATTATTAAGTTTGAATTGAGGAGACAGCAATGAGTAGCGGTCGTATCATTCAGATCATCGGCGCGGTTATCGACGTCGAGTTTGAGCGCACAAGCGTTCCTAAGATCTATGACGCTCTCCAAGTTGACGGTACTGAAACTACTTTAGAAGTTCAGCAACAACTTGGTGATGGTGTTGTTCGTACCATCGCAATGGGTTCTACAGAAGGTCTTAAACGTGGCCTTAATGTAACTAGCACAAACGCACCGATCTCTGTTCCAGTGGGCCCAGCTACGCTTGGCCGTATCATGGACGTTTTAGGTCGTCCTATCGATGAAGCAGGTCCTGTTGCGACTGAAGAACGTTTGCCGATTCACCGTCAAGCGCCTTCTTATGCTGAACAAGCAGCTTCTACTGACCTTTTAGAAACTGGTATTAAAGTAATTGACTTACTTTGCCCGTTCGCAAAAGGTGGTAAAGTTGGTTTATTCGGTGGTGCGGGTGTTGGTAAAACCGTTAACATGATGGAATTGATCAACAACATCGCAAAAGCACACTCAGGTTTATCTGTGTTTGCTGGTGTTGGTGAGCGTACTCGTGAAGGTAACGACTTCTATCACGAAATGAAAGATTCTAACGTTCTTGACAAAGTAGCAATGGTCTACGGTCAGATGAACGAGCCACCAGGTAACCGTTTACGCGTTGCGTTAACTGGTTTGACTATGGCTGAATACTTCCGTGATCAAAAAGACGAAAATGGTAAAGGTCGTGACGTATTATTATTCGTCGACAACATCTACCGTTATACACTTGCGGGTACTGAAGTATCAGCATTGTTAGGTCGTATGCCATCTGCGGTAGGTTACCAACCTACACTTGCAGAAGAAATGGGTGTTCTTCAAGAGCGTATTACGTCTACTAAATCTGGTTCGATCACATCGATCCAAGCAGTATACGTACCTGCCGATGACTTAACAGACCCATCGCCTGCAACTACATTTGCTCACTTAGATGCAACAGTAGTATTGAGCCGTGACATCGCATCTTCTGGTATTTATCCAGCGATCGATCCACTTGACTCAACTTCACGTCAGTTAGACCCATTAGTTGTTGGTCAAGAGCACTATGAAATTGCGCGCGCAGTACAAAACGTATTGCAACGCTATAAAGAGCTTAAAGACATCATCGCAATCTTGGGTATGGATGAATTGGCAGAAGAAGATAAATTGGTTGTTTACCGTGCGCGTAAAATCCAACGTTTCTTCTCTCAACCATTCCACGTAGCTGAAGTATTTACTGGTGCTCCTGGTAAATTAGTACCACTTAAAGAAACGATTCGTGGCTTTAAAGGTCTATTAGCTGGTGAATACGATCACATCCCAGAACAAGCGTTCTATATGGTTGGTGGTATTGACGAAGTGATTGCTAAAGCTGAGAAACTCTAATTTAAGGAGATCATCTCATGGCGACTATGCAATGTGATGTCGTAAGTGTTAAAGAGTCTATTTACTCTGGCGCAGTGACGATGTTAATCGCGAAAGGTGCAGGTGGTGAACTTGGTATTTTGCCAGGACACGCTCCACTTGTAACTTTGCTTCAACCGGGCCCGATTCGTGTTCTGTTGGAAAATGGTACAGAAGAAATCGTCTATGTATCTGGCGGTGTTTTAGAAGTTCAACCTCATGTTGTAACGGTTCTTGCAGATACTGCAATCCGTGCTGACAATTTGGATGAAGCTGCAATTTTAGAAGCACGTAAAAATGCTGAACAATTGCTTGCAAACCAAAAGAGTGATTTGGACTCAGCTGCTGCTTTGGCATCTCTTTCAGAGATCTCAGGCCAGCTTGAAACAATCCGTAAAATCAAAAACCGCGCTCAATAAGACGCGGTTCGAGATTGAAAAAGCCACCGTAAAGGTGGCTTTTTTTATTCTTGAAAAGAAAATTAAGAATCAGTTTTTGAATCTGATTTTTCATCTCCTGCCATAATCAGTGCAGCGAGTTTGACCATATCCATTTGGATAGTATTGAGCTGCTTCTCAATTTGGTCGAAATCAATTTGTTCTAATTTTCCATTTAATAATGGCATACTTAAAGCTTGTTGGTTTGCTTGTAGTAGGTTTTGACGGATATTTTCAACTTCCTGACTTTTTATATCTAAAGTCAATAATGCTTGATTTAAGCCTTTTAGCTGCTGTTTTAATGTCGTTACAGTTGTTTTGAGCTCTTGCTTATCTTCATCTTGAATGGCTTGTTCAACATCAAGTTGAGTGTCTTTAAGCTTTTCAATATAGTCGCCAGCTTTTAACTGTAAGTTAGCCGCATCACGAACGATATAAAAAACATTACCGCTTTTTAACTCAGTTTTATTTTTTGTAGGTGTGATTTCTTGTGAAGAATCATCTGCTTGTTCTGATACTTGGTCATTGGTTTGAGCAGACTCTTGTTCCTTAGCATGGTCTTGTGCCTGATCGCATCCAAGTAACAACATACCTGAAGCAAAAATCACAAATGGAAAAAATGCGCCTTGTAAAACTTTTTTCATAACTATACACATACCAAGTAAAGCAAGTGCGTACTATATGCATAAAATATGTAGAAATAAGGTATTGTTGCAAATGAACAACATTTTGACCAGACAATAAAAAAGAGCGCTGTAGCACTCTTTTTTTATGAAATTGCTATAAAAATTATTTAGCTAACTCTGCTTCAACTGCTTTTACAATTTGTTCATCATCTGCTGTTAAGTTTGGGGCAAAACGAGCAACAACTTCACCATTTTTATTTACTAAGAATTTCTCAAAGTTCCATAACACTTCTGGAGCAGGGTTCGTTGGAATACCTAAGCCTTCTAAACGCTCGCGGAAAGGACCTTCACCAATGCGTTCTGGTTGAGCTGCTGTCAGTGCTTGATAAAGTGGGTGCTTATCTTCGCCTACTACAGAGATTTTTGAGAAAAGTGGGAAATGAACATCGTAGTTTAATGAACAGAATTGTTGAATTTCTTCATCCGAACCAGGTTCTTGTTCTTTAAAGTTGTTTGCAGGGAATCCTAAAATTTCAAGACCTTGATCTTTCTTTGCTTGATAAAGTTTCTCTAAGCCTTCGTATTGTGGAGTTAAACCACATTTAGATGCTGTGTTTACGATTAATAAAACCTTACCTTTATATTGGTCAAGGTCAACCGCTTCACCTGAAATGGCTTTTACTGGAATGTGATATACAGATTGAGTCATGAGTCTTTCCTGAAGATTGTAATTGATATCAAGTAACGCATTTGTTTTAACTGCTATTCTTGAGGAGTGCAATAATATTCGTGTTCAAAAAATAAAAAGAGAAGAAAAAGCAATCTATGAGCTAATTGTTTCTGATTTGAACAGGGGTCTGGCCTGTATATCTCTTAAAAAATTCAATAAAACTGGAACTGTGTTGATAACCTAAATCATATGCTAAACGTTTAATAGGCATGCCTTGTCGAATTTGATGAATGGCATAAACAATTTTGGCTCTATTACGCCATTCGGATAAAGAAAGTTGTAACTCTTGTTGGCTTAAACGCAATAAATGACGATCACTGACTGAAAAATTCTGAAGTAATTGCTGTAAAGAGTGATTAAAAAATAATGGGTCTGAAAGTTTTTCTAAAATTGGTAGTAAAACTGGATGACGTGTTTGGGGTAAGTAATGAGAATATGCTGTGGCTTGTTGTAACTGATCAAATAGAACTTGCAAAAGATGTTCTAAATATTCAGGTTTTCCATTTTGTTTTTGCTGCTCCAAAATTTGTAAAACCAGAGTTCGAAAGAAAGGCTGAATACTAAAGCATTTACAGGCATCACCTAAAATAGAACAGAGGCTAGGGTGTAGTCGAATACAGATATAATGAATTTCATGATCGATATGAGTAGATTGATGGACTGTTTGAGGTGGAATCCAAAGTCCATA
The DNA here is from genome assembly GCF_044538485.1 of Acinetobacter sp. ABJ_C5_2. Lineage (NCBI taxonomy): Bacteria > Pseudomonadati > Pseudomonadota > Gammaproteobacteria > Moraxellales > Moraxellaceae > Acinetobacter > Acinetobacter sp. ABJ_C5_2. The sequence goes on from NZ_JBIUCS010000017.1 coordinate 50,617, forward strand.
GCTTGGAGGAGATAAGTAGATTTGTTCTTCTACTTGCATTTCCAAAATGCCATTCAAACTGAAATTAAAATCTCCCCAAAGTGAAGCATGAGGACGAACAATATCTTCTTTTTCATATAGAAATTCATGAACTTCTATATTGTTCAATAAGGAAAATTGTTGGTCCTCATTTTTCATCTATTTACTCTGAATAATATTTTAATTTTCACAAGTCGCTTTAGGGTTATTTAAACCTTTGGCAAAGGTAAATGTACTAATTAATGCTAAAGCAACGAAGCTTAATACACCATAAATTAAAGTATTTTCATTGAAATGATCAACTACATAACCACCTAATAATGAGCCTGTAGCAATCATGACTTGGAACATACCAACAAAGAGCGGCATGCCTTTTTCCACTGCATGAGGTGCGTGTACAAACATCCATATATTGGCAGAGGTAGGAAAGGCACCGAATGCAAAGCCCCATAGTGCAGTCAAAACGATGGCACCAAATTCATGAATAGCAAAGATAGGAAAGCCGAAAAACACGATTGCAAAACATGTTCCAACGAAGGCTAGAGTGTAACGGACATTTAAGTTGCCGCTATATCCTGCAAATGCGTTTCCAAAAATACCAGCAATTCCGTAAAGCAATAATAATGAACTAATAGTGGTACCGTTGAATCCTGCAATATTCTTAAAGAAAGGTGCTAAATAACTATAAGCACAGAAGTGAGCAAGACCAATTAATAAGACAATCAGCATGCCACTGCGTGCCTTAGGAGTGCGTAATAGTGCTGGCAAATCTCTTATGTGAATTGCTGAGTCTGGTATAAGTTTAGGTAAGAAAATCAGCTGAAGTACGAGTACAACAAGACCGATCGTAGCTGTAATTCCAAATGCACTACGCCACCCATAAAACTCACTTAGCCAAGTTCCAATTGGGACACCTAATACAGTCGCAAAAGTTACACCAGCCATGACTACGGCAGTTGCTTTAGCAATAGGTAAATGTGCAGGTGCGAGCTTGCCACTTAAAGCAATAGCTGTAGCCCAGAAACCGCCAATTGAGATGCCTAAAATTAAGCGGCTCAGTAATAAAACATGGAAATTTTCTGCAAAAGCAGTAATGGTATTGGCAATCACCATAATTGCGGTCAGTAAAATAAGAACATAACGACGGTCAAGTTGTTTTACTGAAACAGGTAATAGTGGGGCCGCAATCGCTGCCATAATGCCGGGTACGGTAATAATAAGACCAGCTGTACCCACAGAAATATGTAAATCAGCTGCAACGCTATTTAAAACACCAACAGGTAAAAATTCACTTGTTACTAATGCAAATGCTGCAATGGCAACGGCCAAAATGGCAAACCAGCTCCCTTGAGTGGAGGTCGTGGGTCGCGGTTTAGAGGTAGTAGATTGGTCCATAATAAATCCTTACTTGGCTAAATTTGGAGTGAAGAAAGGCAATTTTTTAATTAACTAACGATCATTATGAAAATAAAATAGTTGATAAAAAATCGAACGTCAATTAATTTAATAACGATTGTTATAAAAATAGATGTGATCTTTATGACAAATAGGCATGAAACAGATCTTGCTGTTAACGAAGACACGCTAAAAAAGAAGCGTGGACGCCCTAAATGCTTTGATGAGCAACAAGTGTTAGAAAAAGCAATGTTACTTTTTTGGGAACATGGCTATGAAGCAACGTCTATTAGTGACTTGACGCAGGCTTTAGAAATTACAGCACCAAGTTTATACAGTACTTTTGGTGATAAGGCAGGCTTGTTTTATAAAAGTATTGATTACTACTTAGCTCATGAAGCATGTCCTATTGAAACAATCTTTTTAGAAGCAAAAACTGCAAAAATTGCTTTTGAGTTATATCTTTATGACAATGTGAAACGACTGGTTCAACCCAATAAACCAGCTGGTTGCATGTTGGTCGTTGCTGCTATGAATTGCTCTGATGCAACTCAAGATGTACAGCAAAATTTATTAGATAAACGTATAAAGACCAAAGAAAAATTATTAAAACGTCTAGAACAGGGCGTAGAGCAGGGCGACTTATCTGCTAATGCGCCTCTACAAGAAATGACTGATTTTTATGCCACCGTTATTCAAGGGTTGACTATTCAGGCGAGAGATGGCGCGAGTACTGAGCAACTACATAAAGTGGTAGAACATGCCATGAAAGCTTGGGCATTATTTTAAAAAATTAATGATGTCCTAAGTTCAATATCAATGTCGGAAATACGATATTTCAATTTATTAAGACATTCTTCAGAATAAAATCTCTTTTGTAGATGGTGTATTACTATGAGTCAGGTCATGAAATATCACAAATGGGCATTTATTTTTCCCATTCTGGCAGTACTGATTTGGTCTTTAAATATTGTAGTCACCCGCTATGTCTCGGATTATATTTCTCCAGTCAGCATTAGTTTTTATCGGTGGTTAATCGCCTTTATTATTTTGACTCCATTTATGCTTTTACCAGTTTGGAGACAACGACAGCTGGTAAAAATGTATTTGCCTAAGCTTGCAGTATTGAGTGCATTTGGGATGGTACTTTATCAAGGTCTTGCTTATACAGCGGCTCATTATACCAGTGCGACCAATATGGGTATTGTTAATGCCTTTATTCCGATCTTCACTATTTTTGTTTCGCTTGCCATTTTAAAAGATGTGCCTAATCGATTTGCAGTCTTTGGCAGTATTTTGTCTTTTGCAGGTTTGCTCTATGTCATGTGTCAGGGCGACATTAACCAGTTGTTAAGTGCTGGCGGTCATCTTGGTGATGCACTCATGATTATTGCTGTGTTCTTCTATGCATTTTATGGGGTTTTCCTTAAAAAATGGCAGCTTCCACTTCCAATCATGACAAGCTTATACGTTCAGATTGGTCTTTCTGTATTGTTCCATCTTCCTTTGATTTTCTGGTTTGGTCTTGATGGCTTAAATGCACAAAATGCGCCAAGTGCAATTTATGCAGGTGTATTTGCGTCTTTAATTGCGCCGTTAGTTTGGATGTTAGCAGTACAACAACTTGGGCCAAATAGAACAAGTATATTTATGAACTTGGTCCCTGTCTTTACAGCAGTTATAGCAAGCGTTTGGTTATCTGAGCAATGGACGATCTATCATACCTTCGGCGGAATTATGATTCTGGTAGGTATTATTATGGCTCAAAAGAAGGTTAATTCTAAAAAATCGGATCTATTGTCAGAGCAAAACTAAAGTCGTTGAAAAAACTATGGCATATTTTGAAAAAAACTGATGAAAATATGCCATATTTTTCTTAGTTAAAGTTTTTCTATATGATTTATAAATAGATTATAAAAACAAGTTGAAATATAAATATTAAAAAAGACGAGTAAAAATATTAATATAATTTTAACTTATAAGCGAAAAAAGCTAAATTCCCTACACTTTTCATGCTTTTTTTAGAGAAATAATATATTTCTCTCATCTAGCCTCTTACCACATAATAGCGACCACTACGAAAGACGCTATTTTAAGCAACTTTTCTTTCGTTCCAGAGATATCCAAACCCTCTGGATGTGGTATATACCCATCCTTTTTTATGCTCAGTTATCCCTATATAACTGAGCTTTTTTTTGTCTAAAATTACGGACGAATGACTTCACCCGTTAAGGCATTAATGATTCGACTTGGTTGCTGACTTTGCCCTAAGTCACCATTAAGATAGTTTAATTGTGAACCAAAGTATTGGCAGGCATCTTGTAATGAATGAGCAGGCTCTTGTCCACTAGGATTGGCACTCGTCGACACAATAAAACCATGAAAAGCGTTGCACAATGCCACACATAACGGATGTGTTGTTACTCGTACAGCAACAAGCGGGTGTTCGCCCTTAATCCATGAAGGAATATGTTGATCGGCTGGCAATAGCCAGGTCGTGGCTCTTTCTGATGGTTGATGGTTAGACCAGCAATCAATAATTTCTTGTTGAGTCGTTTGCGGTAATGAAGTCAGTAAATGCTCGACTTGACTAATGTGTCCAGCTAATAAAATGACGCCCTTTTCAATAGGGCGCTGCTTCAATTCAAGAATTTTTTGAAAAGCTTGTTCATTAAATGGATCACAGCCTAATCCCCAGACTGCCTCAGTTGGATATGCCAAAACTTGACCTTGTTGTAAACATTCGGCTGCTTCGGTCACTGAGGTCGTAATCATGGTAATACTTTCCTTTCAATCAAACAGAATCGTTATTGTGCGCCCTAATACTAAGAACGACAACGTAAATACAGCCCTGATTGTTGCATACATAAACCGAGTAGTTCTAGTTCCATCAGTGAAGAGGTCAGTTCAGAAACTGCAACATTATGATGAATAACAAGTTGGTCAATATTCTGGCCTACCCAGTCTAAAGACTGATAAAGGTCAATTAAATGCTCAGGAATTTCTGGGGTATTTACATTAACTTCTTCAGTTTGACTTTGTTGCTGACTTTGCCATTGAGTTGGCAATGCAAGATCTTCAATAATTTGTTCAGGATGGTCGACTAAAATTGCACCTTCACGAATAAGTTGATGGCATCCTTGATGAAACTCACTATAAATATGGCCCGGAATGGCAAATACGGTTTTGCCTTGTTCAGCAGCTTTATTGGCCGTGATGAGTGAGCCACTTTTTAAAGTCGCTTCCACAACTAATACGCCTAAACTCAGACCGCTAACAATTCGGTTTCTACGTGGGAAATGTTGCTGTAAGGGCGGTGTCCCCGGTAAAAACTCAGTAATAATGGCGCCGTTCTGAGCCAAAATATGTTCTGCCAGTTTTTTATTTTGAGCTGGATAAGTACTATCTAAGCCCGTACCAGTGACTGCGATTGTACGTTGATGGGCGGATGCACCTTGGTGGGCTGCTTCATCAATGCCATAAGCCAGACCACTACTAATAAAAAAGCCCTTTTCACTTAAGTAATAGGCAAAATCATAAGCTACCTGACGACCATGTGGGCTTGGTTTTCTGCTACCGACAATCGCGATTTGCGGTTGCAATAAAGCTTGAGCTTGGCCTTTCCCGAAAATAATAGGTGGATGATCTGTATAAGGAAGTAATTGAGTAGGGTAGCCAGAATCATCTGGCGTCAAAATAAAATCAGTATGCTGATGAACTTGTTGTACAAGCTGTTCGAACTGAGCTTGACCTTGAGCGGTTTGAAACTCAGCTACGCGTTTTAAATGATTAGCATGTAGCCCAAGAGAGGGCCATTCTGCTAATCCATGAGGTTGAGTTGCTTTTTCACAGTTTCCAAAATAATCAATAATTTTTTTAAAACTGACTAATGAGTGCTGCACCAAATACCACACTTTAAGCGTGTGGTAATGGTGTGAAGTAAGTTGGGTGAGCATTGTAAAAGGTTACATCCAGCATTAATCGTTAAAGCGAGGTGGCTGAATGCTTGAACCGACTTTAATAGGCAAATCGCTTTCTAGGACATAAGCATAGCTAAGCTGATCAAAAGTTCTAAAAACCATCAGACTACCAATCTGTTGACCAGGAAGTTGAATCGCCTCTTTGGTTTTAGGATCGCGAATCGTCTCGCCTTGTTGGTCAATGTCAAAAACTTGACCTACCTGAACACCTTGCGCTGTACCACGGTCCAACGTCACGACACTATTTTTTGCAGCTCTACCAATTGAACCCATGACACGAATGATTTTGCCGCCGTCAGTCACTTGTTTTGCATCTACGGGGTAAAACAATGTTGGTAAATTAGCTTGTTCTTCAGGCATAACACGATCGCCACGACGTACTTCACCATCATAGCTATCTGTAAGTTCTAATGTAGTGATGTCTTTTTCAGTAGACATTGCAACACCCGAAGCAACCTGTGACAGCTCTATGCCTAAACTATGCTTTTTACCTTTACTGTCCGTGAAATAGTAAGGTTCACCTTCGCGATAAACTGCATAGCGTTGACCATGAACTAAGCCTTGTCCTCGTGCATAAATAGTTTGACCTTTTCCTGCAAGTACACGTTGATCAGCTGTACCAACAACATAAGGTGTGTTGCTAATTGAGTCAGCTGGTAGAATAGTACTGTTCTCTAACCACTGCTTAATATGTTCAAGTGGAATAACAGGAACACTATTATTTAATGCTTCGACGCGAACTTGTGGCTGCAGGTTTGTGGTTTGACCTGTGTAGCGGCGGATAATACCGACACAGCCGTCGCCTTCGTCTTTCCCGACTAGGGGGCGTCCATCTAGGCTACATAATAGTAATCGGTCACCCGGATAGATCCAGTGCGGATTTTTTACATGTTGATTACTTGCCCAGATTTCAGGCCAGCGCCATGGTTTATTTAGAAAATGTCCCGAAATATCCCATAGTGTATCCCCGCGTTTTACAATGTACACATTGGGTGCATTGCTTTTAAGAGAAGGTGGATTATGGTTTGGGCTGGCAGCATGAACCTCCGCTACCGTACCAAGTGCAACTCCTGTACAGAGTGCTAAAGCAAGTAAATGCTTTTTTATCCCCAAAGCATGAAATTGAACCATGCCGTCAAAAACCTTTTTCATTATGATAATTCCTAAAAATTATGCGTGCAGATGCGTTATAATAGGCGGCTAACACACAATTTTTCGATGAAGTATTTCCTTCATTTGGTTTTTCAATCAATGGCATAAGTGAGGACGTCAGTATGGCCTTATTACCTATTTTAAGTTTTCCTGATCCCCGTCTTCGTACCATTGCTAAGCCTGTTGAAGAAGTTACTGATGAAATTCGTCAACTTGCAGCAGATATGCTTGAAACCATGTATGCGGCACCAGGTATTGGTTTAGCAGCTTCTCAGGTCGATCGTCATATTCAGCTTATCGTCATAGATTTGTCTGAATCTAAAGATGAACCTTTGGTTTTCATTAACCCCAAAATAACTCCACTGACTGAAGAGACGCAGCCGTACGAAGAAGGCTGTCTATCAGTGCCACAAATATACGACAAAGTTGACCGCCCGTCACGTGTGAAAATCGAGGCAATTAACCTTGAAGGTCAAGCATTTGAGATAGAAGCTGACGGACTTCTCGCTGTTTGTATCCAACATGAAATGGATCACTTAAAAGGCAAATTGTTTGTGGATTATTTGTCGCCACTTAAACGTCAGCGTGCACGCGAAAAAGTCGAAAAGATTGTTCGTCAACGCGAGCGTGAAAAAGTTGCGGTAAAACGTTAAAAGTTTTTCAAACATTATAGTGTGGATGTGATTTTTGGTTTTTCGTAGTGGTCTGTTGCTCGCATGTGCAGCAGTGTTTTTACAGATTGCGGTATTTTTACAGCCGCTATTACCGAAGCAATATCAAATTGCTCCGGTCTGTGAAACTATTACCCGTGCTTTGCTTAAACCCAAGGCACAGACGGAAACCATGTCACATGCCATGCATCATTCACATCACGAACACCATATCGAACAGGCACAAGTACCTGAACATCATGACCACCATGATGCAAATCACCAGTGCCAATATTGTACCGTCTATGCCAATCTCGTTTTACCACCTGAATTTGGCGTAAAAGAGGTACTCGTTCGTATACAAGTTCGCTTAGTCGCCTATCAACAAGCATTTCGACATGTTTATTTTGCGCTACAGCGACTCTTCTTACTCCCGCAAGGGCGAGCACCGCCTCTATTTGCATAAATAAAAGCAATTTTTTGTTGGGGTCTTGATTGACTTCAATATCACTTTATTTATGTTTTAGAGCGTATAAAAAATGCCACATTCTAAATTTTTACTACAACCTTTATGGGTTGCGATGCTTGCTGTCTCTTATTCGGGTCTGGTTTTTGCTAATTCCGAAAAAAATGATGCTGATACCAAAACACTTCATTCATTAGCACCTATTGTTGTTACAGCACAACAAGGTAATGATGCAAATGGCTTGATTGTACATGCAGACCCGAAACAGCCAATTCAGCCAGTACCTGCTACAGATGGGGCAGATTATCTACAAAGTATTATGGGTTTTAACTCGATACAAAGCGGTGGAACCAATGGTGATGTGACATTCCGGGGCATGTTTGGTTCACGCATCAAAATTCTAACGGATGGCACAGAGAACTTAGGTGCATGTCCAAACCGTATGGATGCTCCAACTTCTTATATTTCTCCAGAAAGTTATGACCGTATTTCTGTCATTAAAGGTCCGCAAACTGTTCAATATGCCAATACAGGTTCGGCAGCAACAGTCCTTTTTGAACGTCAACCTGAGAAACTTACCTCTGAAAAACCTTATCGTGGGCAAGCAAGTGTTTTGCTAGGTTCATATGGACGTATTGACCATAATGTTGAAGCGGCAATTGGCGATGAAAAAAAATATATTCGTTTAAATGCCAACCGTTCAGAGTCTAATAGTTATCAAGACGGTGACGGCAATACCGTACCTTCAGCATGGAAGAAGTGGAATGCTGATGTCGCGCTTGGCTTTACTCCAGATGAAGACACATGGATTGAACTCACAGGTGGAAAATCTGATGGTGAATCGCTTTATGCTGGACGTTCAATGGACGGATCTCAATTTGCGCGAGAAAGTTTAGGTCTGCGGTTCGAAAAGAAAAATATCACTGATGTCATTAAGAAAATCGAAGGGCAGGTGAACTACAGCTATAACGACCACGTCATGGATAATTTCAGCTTGCGTGAATTTAATCCACAAGATGGTATGTCCATGCCAATGGCATCAAATGTTGCACGCCGTACATTGAACGCACGTTTAGCGATGACTAATGAGTGGAATCAATGGAGCTTTATATCGGGTGTAGATACTCAAAATAATAAACACAGCTCACGCAGTAGTATGGGGAGTAACTACCTCAACCAGCCTCGCGTAACGGATATGATCTTTCAATCATACGGAGCTTTTGGTGAACTTGGCTATCAATGGAACGATCTCAACAAATTGGTTACAGGTGTGCGTTTAGATCGAGTCACAGTTGAAGATGAACGTACCGATTCTCAGTCAAAAGGCTTTAATACTAAACTTGAAAAGACTTTACCGAGTGCATTTGTACGCTGGGAAAATCAACATCCTGAGCATGACCTAAAAAGCTATATCGGTTTAGGTTATGTAGAGCGTATGCCGGATTATTGGGAGCTTTTCTCACCTAAACACGGTAATGCTGGCTCAACCAATACGTTTAACGGTGTAAATCCTGAGAAAACATTACAGTTGGATATGGGCTTCCAGCAACAACATGGCGCTTTAAATACATGGGCTTCTGCTTATGCAGGCTTAGTAGATGACTACATTTTAATGAGCTACCACCATCATCCAAGTATGGGGATGGATGGGCATGATATGAGTCATGATATTACTGCGGGTGCAAAAAATGTCGACGCAACGATTGCTGGTGCAGAAGCGGGTATTGGATATCAATTTACCGATCATATTCAGGCAGATTTGAGTGCTATGTATGCGTGGGGTAAAAACACCACAGATGATAAACCACTACCTCAAATTTCACCTTTAGAAGGCCGCTTAAATATTCGCTATGTAGCTGACAAATATAATTTAGGTCTGTTGTGGCGTGCTGTTGCTGAGCAAAACCGTGTGAGTCTACATCAAGGTAATATCGTGGGATATGACCTAAAACCAAGTAAAGGTTTTTCAACCCTTTCTTTAAACGGAAGTTACAACCTTCGTAAAGATATTGATGTATCTGTTGGCATTGACAACGTATTAGATAAAACCTACACCGAACACTTAAATAAAGCGGGAAGTGCAGGCTTTGGATTTGCGAGTGAGGAACAGTTCAATAATATCGGAAGAAATTACTGGGTTCGTATGAGCATGAAATTTTAATCAGCTTAACGAATTAAATGAACTGAAAGAATTAATTTAAAGAGAGAAATGAAATGACAAATAAATTATCGCCTGAACAATCTTGGTGGGGATGGAAGTTACTTATTGTGGCTTCTATCTTGGCTTTACTATTTATGATCATTTTTTACTGGGCAATCAACAATGAGCCTGACTATATGCCTAGTCAAAAAAATAAGCAGATGATGGAGACACATGAGCAAATGAATCAAGCTGAAATGCACATGCACAGTTCATCAGCTCAATAAGTTCTTTAAAATTTGGAAAAGGAAGTTTGGTTAACAGGCTTCCTTTTTTATTTTTAGGTTTTAAAAATTATTGATGTATTCTCGCTAAGATTTTTGCCTTATTTCGATTCTGATAAAGCCTATTGCGGATAGAGCATAGGTCTTCGAAAAGTACAGCATAAATCCTTTGTAAGTATGAATAATATGCTTTTTACGATGATGCGATATGTGAGTCAGAACAATTTTCTTATATCAGAACAACAACTTAAACGCGAATTATCGAACATGATACTGGCTTATTTAAGTCAAAAATAAATAATTAAAATAATTATCATTATAAAACAACATCTTAACTTGATTGTTGATTTAAAATTGAACGCTCAAGTCATAAGTTTCTAATTTTCGCTTGCAAAGGGTTCTTAATCCTCTATAATGCACATCCATCGGCGGTGATGCAGATGGAAACTTGTTGAAAAACAGTTACTTGAGATTAAGTTGGTTGCTTTAAGTGATGAATTTGATGTTAAGTTGGTTTTGAGAATAAGTTTTAAAAATATCGAAATTACCTGTTGACTTTTAAGAGATTAAGAGTAATATAGCCGACCTAGCTTGCTGGTGACGAACCAGGAAGAAGATCA
>NZ_JBIUCS010000018.1:0-57825 GCF_044538485.1 Acinetobacter sp. ABJ_C5_2
CTTTTTATCCTCCAAACTCCTTTAAATCTTCATATGAAATAAGCCGAAATTTTCAACATTATCCTTTCGTATTGCTATAGTTATTCTTAAATGATTAGACACGATTTTCTCTTTTAAGTTTCACAATATTTGTTTGATGCAATATTACCATTAAGTTACTTTTTTATAAGGTGAAATTATGCCATTACGACAAATAATGTCGTTTATAAAACTATTTCCCCTCCCCCAAAACCTCTCCACCACCACATCCCGTTCATCCAAACTGTTAGAGCTTAAAACCTGTAGTAGCAAACCATCGATCAGGTTTACCACCATATTGGCATCGAATTTTGGCTCGCGGATTTCCCCGCTAAAAATCAGGTCAAAAATTTCATGGCGCAGCCACTTTCGGTATTCAACCGCCATACGGTAGGCCTGTGGGTAAAGCAGTTTTATTTCAAAAATGGCTTTAAGTAAAAGGTTGTACAAGCTGTTTAAATTGGTATGTAAGACAATAATTTCTTTGAGTTTATCTTTTGAAGTGTAGTAACGGCTTGAGTAGATGATAGAGAGTACTTCTTCTCGGAGCAGGCTTTTTTGAAAGGCAATGCACATTTCGATCAGGTGTTCTTTCGAGCCAAAGTATTTATAAAACGTAGACTTGGTGATGTTGGCTTCTTTAGCAATCAGGTCTACGCCTGCGGTGTGAAAGCCACGAGTGGTAAAGAGTTGGATTGCGGTTTGAATCACTTGTAATTTTTTGGAAGATATTTCTAAAGTTGGCATAGTTTTACCTTTTTAAATTCTTGTTGTGTCTAAATGAGATAAAAAGCCCGTGCCCTTTTTGGGAGAAAAAAAGGCACAGCAAAGCCGCAAGACGGTGCTTGGCACATCTCAAGTTTTGTTGTCGCTAAGTTTTAAGTAAAAATGACGTAAAGCCTGAAAACCCTACGGCGTTCAAGCTGCTGTAATTTTTTAAGCTGTGTCGTTATAGCTTTTGGCGCTCAAGGCCAAGAAATGATGGATGTGCATAGCCAACTCCTGATTTATGGAGTTCTGCCAGAGCATTTATTTGGACTTATGGTGGCAGAACGAAAGGGGGTTAGCAGACTGGCTCAAGACCCAGCACACCCGAAGGTGTCCCCCTTCCGTCCTACCGCTACAAAAAGGGGGGACGAGTGAGTCTACATCAAAAAAATGAATTTTTTCAATGTTCTTGAGCACGGTCTGCTAAAACCGGCTGGCAATGTGGCCAGCACGCAAAGCATAATCTGAGAGTTTAGATGTGTCAATGTCGCTTTTATGACAAGTATTTAAATTTCTTATTGTTTTTCATTAGATTAACTTAATTATTATTTTAAATATTATATTTAATTGTATTTATTAATTTTTTAAAAAGAGTCAGATACGGTAAGCTAAACCTCATAAATTTTACTTTTTGATTTTGAATATTTTTTAGAACTTTACGAGAACATAAATGATAAGACTATCTTCAAAGTCCATTTTAATATTAACAACTGGGTGTTTGTTAAATGGCTGTAGCCAAGGCCCTCTTCCATTAGAAGTTACACTACATCAAGATTATGTATGTGCCTTTACCAATAAACCTCCAAAAACCACTTATCCTGTTGATAATAGTTTTTTGATTTATATGGGGAAAATCGACAATAGAAACGCATATTCAAGTTCTTATGAGAAGTTTTACCCAAGCGGTCCGTTACCAATAGAAGAAAAGGATTGTGCAAAAATTCCTCTAAAAGAGTTTGAAAAGAATGTGGTTTATGACATTACTTTGGATACATATAAAATTTTTGATACACGTATTTGTGTAGTAGAACAGAACAATAAGCTAGAAATTCGAGAGCCTGAACTCGGTGAGACAACTTGTAAATAGAATTGTTTCTAGGCTCTCATTTCGCTATTACAGAAACAACAAAACGAGTGGGATTAGACAATCTCGGTCTGCCCCACTTGGTGATAAGCGCGATTAAAATAAACCAAACTTTGGTCATGCTGGCTTTGTTTAATCGCCACAATCGGACATATAAAAATCGTGTGTGTGCCGACTTGTTGAATTTGTTCAATCTCACAATCGAAACTGACCAAAGCATCATCTAACACAGGTGAACCCGTTTCTAACTCAATCCATTCGCCATGTTTAAAGCGTTCTTCTGGTGTGAGTTTAGATGAAAATGCTTTTGAAATATGTTCGTGATGCGCACCTAAAACATTTACCGTTAAGATTTTGTTATCTAGGAAATGTGCATGTGAACTCGCAGATTGGTTCATACACACCAATAATGTCGGCGGTGTGTCAGTCACACTACAAACAGCAGAGGCAGTAAATCCAAAACGGCCAGACATGCCTGCCGTGGTCACAACGCTAACCGCACTTGTGAGTAAAGACATTGCATTTCTAAAGTCTGTTGCTTGAACCATGACATTATTCCTAAATTGAACCGTACCTTTTCCTGTGTGTTCGCTATACCACCCAACTCCATCAGGAAGGCACTGTATCGACATGAGTCCTGTTTAGAACTACATGTAATAAGTGAAATGAGGGTTACTGCTTTGATTATCAATAGCCATCAAAAAAGTAACCCTTTATACCATTGTATTGGTAAATATTAAGCAGTAAGTTCAAAACCAGTTAGTTCTCGGCGAACAATTTCTGCACCTGCCGTTAAAGCATTTAACTTGCCACGTGCCACTTCACGAGAAAGAGGCGCCATACCGCAGTTTGTGCAAGGGTAAAGCTTGTCAGAGTCTACAAACTGAAGGGCTTTACGTAGTGTGTTCGCCACTTCTTCTGGTGTTTCAATCTGGTTAGATGCGACATCAATTGCCCCCACCATGACTTTTTTACCACGAATGAGTTCAAGCAAGTCGATTGGCACACGCGAGTTGTGACATTCTAACGAGATGATGTCGATGTTAGAAGTTTGAAGTTTCGGGAAAGCTTCTTCGTACTGGCGCCATTCTGAACCGAGTGTCTTTTTCCAGTCAGTGTTGGCTTTAATGCCGTAACCATAGCAAATGTGTACCGCAGTTTCACATTTTAGACCTTCAATTGCACGCTCTAAAGTCGCAATACCCCAGTCATTTACTTCGTCAAAGAAGACATTAAATGCAGGTTCATCAAACTGAATAATGTCTACACCAGCAGCTTCTAACTCACGCGCTTCTTGGTTCAAAATTTTAGCAAATTCCCACGCAAGTTTTTCACGGCTCTTGTAGTGACCATCATAAAGCGTATCAATCATAGTCATTGGACCAGGTAATGCCCATTTAATAGGTTGATCAGTTTGCTGACGTAAGAACTTCGCATCTTCAACAAACACAGGCTTTTGACGAGAAACCGCACCTACCACAGATGGCACGCTTGCATCGTAACGGTCACGAATACGAACTGTTTCGCGCTTCTCAAAATCTACGCCATTTAAGTGTTCAATAAACGTGGTCACAAAGTGTTGGCGGGTTTGTTCGCCATCGCTGACAATATCAATGCCCGCAAGTTTTTGTTCATGCAAAGCTAAACGTAGCGCGTCTTTTTTACCTTCAACTAAGCCTTCGTTTTCAAGTTTCCAAGGAGACCAAAGCTTTTCAGGTTCTGCAAGCCAAGACGGTTTTGGTAAGCTGCCAGCAGTTGAAGTCGGTAATAATTTTTTCATGTTAAATGACCTGTATGTTGATTAATTAGGAGCGTAATTCGCAGACCACTGCTCAAGAATCGCTTGGTATGGTTTGATAAATTGCTCTTCAACAAACTTCCCCTGCTCTATAGCCAAACGGCTACGTTCTTCACGGTCATACACAATTCGAGTAAGTGAGTAATCTTGGTTCTTTAAGCTTGGTTGATAAGACTTTCCAGCCACTGAATTTGCGTTGTAAATTTCAGGACGGTAAATCTTTTGGAAGGTTTCCATCGTGCTGATGGTACTAATCAACTCAAGATTGGTGTAATCACTCAACAAATCACCAGTAAAATAGAACGCTAACGGTGCAACGCTATTTGGCGGCATGAAGTAGCGAACTTTTAAGCCCATTTTTTGGAAATATTCATCGGTTAATGAATAGTCTTCTTGCTTGTATTCAACACCTAAAACAGGATGTTCGTTTTCAGTACGGTGGTACTCTTTAGTCGTCGAAACGCTTAGGCAAATCACAGGCGCTTTTTTAAAGTTGGCTTTATAAGTTTCCGAGTTAATAAAGCTCTTAAACAAGTTGCCGTGCAATTCACCAAACTTTTCTGGCGTGCTAAAAGTAGACTTGTTTTTGTTGTGATCTAACAACAACACACTAAAGTCATAGTCACGTACATAAGACGAGAAGTTATTACCTACAATGCCTTCGATGCGTTCATTAGTCTTTTTATCAACAATATTGGTTTTCAATATTTCGATGAGAGGAAGCCCGCTGGTACGGTTTTCAGCATCAATGTTCATTTCAACTGAAATGATTTCAAGTTCAACCCCATAGCGGTCGCCCTTAGGGTTGTCCCAATGAGCTAAGGCATTGAAACGATTGTCGATCATTCGTAATGTATTGCGCAAATTTTCTTCGCGGCTCATCCCTCTCGCCAAGTTAGCAAAGTTGGTGGTAATACGCGTATTGTCTGCTGGACGATAGTTCTCATCGAAACAAATACTCTTAATCGTAAATGTAAATTCTTTACTCATTTTGATCAGTACCCTAATTTCTGAGATAAAACCTAAAAAAATTTCGAGCTCTTTTTTGAACTTTCCAGCCTTGTCAGTTTTGTGCCTTATGGTCTTATCAAAAAGTGAATTACTGGAGCGCTTCAGAGCATGAATAGATTTATACCGCAATCACAACATGAATAAAAATGATTTAGTCTCATTCAAAACTGAGTGAAATTCATGTTTAGAGTTTAATAAATAAGTAGGAAGTTAAATATTTTTCATCTTAGGGAATTTTAGACAGCATAAACGAGACATACGGTACTCATGTTTTAATGCCTATAATTTTTATAATTTATGATTATTTTCAATAAACTAAACAATTTATCTTTAAATAAAAATCCTCAACCTAAAACAATTTATGTTGAATCTCGCTCATCTCTGCTTTTAGCCATTCTAAAAATATAGTTTTGCGTGGATCTTCCTCAAAAGCGCTATGAGAAAGTAAAAAATAAGCTGAGCCGTCTTGAACGATTGGTGAAATTTTCTGTATTGCGTTCCACTCAAGCTCTTTTTCAATCATATAAATTGAGATGACTGTTGCACCAAGTCCAGCCAAACAACCTTCTAAACATAAATAAAAATGCTCAAGCTCAACTTTGGTGTAGCCTTTTAAACTTTGCTTTAACTCAGCAATGCGACTCATGTTTTTGAAAAAATTTGGCCTAGAGGTCGAAATGAGTACGTCGTTTGTGTCGGGTGGCTTGGTTGCTTGAACTAGAGCGATATATTCATCGGCAATTTTTTCGCTATAGATATGCTCTCCCCAATCAAAATCATTTCTACGAATCGCGATATCAATATTATCATTTTCAAAGTCGACCACGCCGCCTGCTGTGAGTAGCACAACCTCAAAATCATGACCGAGCTTTTTAAATTTTGATAACCGCGGAATGAGCCATTTCATGGAAAGCGTCGGTTCACACGACAAAACCAGTTGCTTGTTGTGAGTTTTGGGTTGACTGAGCTCTATTAAACATTCATCGAGTTGACCAAACACCTGATGGCAACAACTCAGTAAAATTTCACCCTGCTCGGTCATCACGAGCGTTTTATTCTTTCGGTCGAATAAAGTCGCATTTAAAGCTTCTTCTAAATTATAAATCTGTTTACTGACCGCACTTTGCGTCACAAATAATTTCTTTGCAGCTAAAGTCACGCTGCCATACTTCGCCACAAAGTAGAAAAATTTTAATGAATTCAGCGATATTCTTTCTATCATTCCAAAAACTCATAGATGTGTAGTCGTTTTTATCGATTTTTATTTTTAGGTTTCTGTTCAAAATAAAAATCATCTTGATTAAACACCATTTTAGATGATGAAAAACATATTGAATATCTATCTTTGTAAACCTAAAGCCCCCACATTTCCCGCGAAAAGAATAGCAACTATAGGTGGTTCTTCCGCTCTCTTATATACATTCCAAAAACTACAGATTAGCTCCCTTATTTTTAGTGAAGGTACAAGATAATGGCAGAGTTTATTGCGGTTATTCTCATTACGATTTTGGCAGTAGTAAGCCCCGGCGCTGACTTTGCGATTGTCACCAAAAATAGTTATCTGTACGGTAGAAGAATAGGTGTGTTCACTTCACTCGGAATATCGCTTGGTGTGTTGGTGCATGTCACCTACACACTTGTAGCTGTTGCCTTTGTGATGACATATACGCCGCAAATTTTGAATATTGTTAAGTATATTGGCGCGCTTTATTTGATTTATATTGGCTATAAAACTTTTACTCAAAAACCTGTTTTAGACACTGCTGCGTTAAACGCTATAGGTACTTTTCAAGCGATAAAATACGGCTTTTTTACCAACGCCCTGAACCCTAAAACCACGCTATTTGTAATTAGCACCTATACGCAAATTGTGAGTTTAACGACACCTGAAAGCGTTCTTTTGGCTTATGGCTTGTTTATGTCTTTTGCCCATTTTGTATGGTTCTCACTAGTGGCAGTGCTTTTCTCTTCAATGCTCTTAAGACAGAAAATGTTAGCCAAACAAGCTCAGATTAATAAGGTAATTGGTTCTATTTTATGTGTGTTGGGTGTGATTCTGCTTTTTACTAATTTTCAGTAGAGGCACTTAATTTTTCAGAACCTTTTTAATGTATTACTGTTAATATAAAAATACATGATAGATTTCCCAATCCTTCATATCTCTATAAATCAAGGATGATGAGCGAATACATTTATTATGGAAATCAAGCAAATAAAGTATTTTTTGACAGTCGTTGAATCGGGCAGTATCGGTAAAGCTGCCCAAAAACTTGATGTCGGTGCTTCGGCGATTAGTCAGCAAATTAGTAAGCTCGAACAAGAGCTAAGCATTCGCTTATTACAGCGTAATGCCTTTGGTGTGACCCCAACACCTGCTGGCCTTGCCTTTTTAAAGCACTCTCAACTTATTTTGCGTCAAGTGAACTTCGCCATAGATGCTGCACATTCGGCACGCTTGTCAGGTCATGTCAGCCTTGGTTTTCCACCGACCATTACCGCTTTAATTGGTATCCCTTTAATGAAACTGATGTCTGAACGCTATCCAGACATTCGCTTAGAGATTGTGGAAACCCTGTCAGGTAACCTGATTCAATACATTAACTCGCGTCAGCTTGATATCGCGATTATTTTTACTAATGAGATTGATAAGCAGTGGTCTATACAGCCTTTGGTACGTGAGCAAATGTATTTAATGGCGCGAAAAGAAGTGCTCGAAAAATACGGTCTTGCCGATTGCATTAAAAGTGGAATTATTCAGTCGCAGCAAATTGGCGATATTCCGCTAGTGTTGCCACGTCAACGCCATAGCTTAAGAAAACTGCTTGAACACAAGATTGGACAGCTTAATGTCGTCTATGAAATTGATGGCTTACACTTGCTTATGGACAGTCTAATTCACCTCGATCTTGCCAGTGTGCGTCCCGGAAGTGCCTGCCTGCAAGAATACAAACATCAGCTGCAATTGCTTAAAGTGATTGACCCAGAAGTGGAACGGATTAACTACTTGGTAAGCCTTGCCGAAGAAGAATTATCACCCGCTGCACTTGCTGCCAAGTCAGCCATTAAGGCATGTGTGAAAGAGTTGATTCAAAACCAAATTTGGCCGTGTTCTGAAATTATTGTTTAAAGGGTCATTAATTTTTCTAAATACCTAATTAATTTTCGCCTCTCACTCCTCCCTGCTTTTTAAGATTACATTTTTATACGAATGATAAGTGGTTTTCTGTTTATCGAAATATAGATGTGTAGTTTTAACTGGAAACAAGGCATCACATTTTCTACCAAGGACACTTTTAAATCTCATCTCTAACCCATTTCCTATTTAGGTTTATTGATTGAATCAATTTACGTCCAAACTTTGAAGATCGTGAATGTTTCCATTTTGTCAGGCCAAGGAGGTCTCCAATGGATGTCGTTAATAACCGTAGGGCTACTTTTAAAAAAATATTAAATGTAACGAGTGGCAACTTTTTAGAACAGTACGATTTTTTTCTTTTTGGTTTCTATGCCACCTATATCGCAGCAAAATTTTTCCACTCTGAAAATGAATATGTCTCTTTAATGATGACATTTACCGTGTTTGCTGCGGGCTTTCTTATGCGTCCTCTCGGCGCTATTTTCTTGGGTGCTTATGTCGACAGAATTGGTCGCCGTAAGGGTTTGATTGTGACTTTAAGCCTCATGGCTATTGGTACGATCTTAATTACCTTTGTACCGGGTTATGACACCATTGGTATTATGGCCCCTATTTTGGTGGTCATTGGACGCCTGTTACAGGGCTTCTCGGCAGGTGTTGAATCTGGCGGTGTGTCTATTTACCTCGCAGAAATTGCAACCGATAAAAACCGTGGTTTTATCACAAGCTGGCAGTCTGGTAGCCAACAAATTGCGGTGGTGTTTGCTGCGTTATTTGGTTATTGGCTCAACACCGTCTTAACTCACGCGCAAGTGAGTGAATGGGGCTGGCGTATTCCTTTCTTAATTGGTTGTTTAATCATTCCTTTAATCTTCTTATTCCGTCGTACTTTAGAGGAAACTGAAGCATTTAAAGCACAAAAAACTCATCCTTCAACCAAAGAAATTTTCAGCACATTGGCGAGCAACTGGCGCATTGTACTTGCAGGTATGATGATGAGTGCAATGACCACAACGACGTTCTATTTCATTACGGTTTACACCACAGTATATGCAAAACGTACTTTAGAAATGTCGGTCACAGATAGCCTGTTAGCAACCGTTTTTGTGGGTTTATCGAATTTCTTCTGGTTACCAATGGGTGGCTTGCTTTCAGACAAGATTGGTCGCCGTCCAGTATTAGTGGGTATTACAACTCTTGCGATCTTTACCAGTTATCCAGTTTTAAGCTGGTTGGTGAGCGACATTAGTTTTTCAAACTTACTGATCACGCTTGCTTACTTCTCGTTCTTCTTTGGTATGTACAACGGCACTATGGTGGCAACACTTGCCGAAGTAATGCCGAAACGTGTTCGTACCGTTGGCTTCTCTTTAGCGTTTAGTCTTGCAGCCGCTATTTTTGGTGGTATGACGCCAATGGCGTGTACTTACCTTGTGGAAAACACAGGCAATGCAAGCACACCAGCGTACTGGCTGATGCTCGCTGCGGTATGTAGTCTCATCTCAAGTTTATATCTATGTCGCGGTTCTAAACAGAACAAATCTGACGCGATTGCTGAACCTGCAAAGGTTAGCGCTTAAAACAACTCCTTAACCTGAAATTTTAATGAACAGTACGGCGCATGTTGCAGCCGTACTGTGCTCTCCTGTCATTAAAGCGAGATACTATGAAAAAGTCCCCTATCTTCATAACCATTTGCCTAGCTGGTGCAGGCTTAGGCTCAACCCTTGCTAACGCAGATACCCTCGAAGTGATTAGCTCAGGCGGTTTCTATTCATCTATGGAAAAACTCATTCCAATATTTGAAAAGCAAACTGGCCACACGGTTCACCTTTCGTCTGGTTCATCTATGGGCGCATCGCCAACGGCAATTCCAAACCGACTTGATCGTGGTGAACGTTTTGATGTCGTTGTGTTGGCTGCTCCTGAACTGAACAAGCTTGCAGAAAAAGGTTATGTCGACCCAAATTCACAAAGCGCTTTAGTCAATTCAAGCATTGGCATGGCTGTACCTAAAGGTGCGCCAAAGCCAGACATTAGCTCTGCGGCAAAGTTTGAAAAAGTTTTATTAAATGCCAAGCACATTGGCTATTCAGCAAGTGCGAGCGGCACGCATCTTGAAAAAGATGTTTTCCCAAGCTTCCCACCTGTCGAGTACAAAGTAATTGCTGGTAAAGCAGAAAAAGTAGTCGGTGACCGCGTTGCGAAACGTATTGCTGAAGGTCAGTTTGATATTGGTTTCCAGCAAATTAGTGAAATCAAACCTTTTACTGGCCAATATGGTCAAGTTGATTTAGTCGGCCCAATTCCTGCCCCTTATCAAAAAGTCACCGTGTTTGCTGCTGGTATTGGTAAAAACTCTGAACATGCAAAAGTCGCAAAAGAACTTATTCAATTTGTGAAATCGCCTCAAGCCACACAAATTATTGAAGAAC
This sequence comes from Acinetobacter sp. ABJ_C5_2, assembly GCF_044538485.1. Lineage (NCBI taxonomy): Bacteria > Pseudomonadati > Pseudomonadota > Gammaproteobacteria > Moraxellales > Moraxellaceae > Acinetobacter > Acinetobacter sp. ABJ_C5_2. Next base: position 10,251 of record NZ_JBIUCS010000018.1, read on the forward strand.
AGGGTCTTGAGCAGGTTAAACAATAAAAGCTCTAAAAGGCAACATTTTGAGAGGGTGTTGCCTTTACTCTCTAGGCGGTTTACGTAGCGTAATAGAACAAAATGTATAGCAATAAACCAGTGTAGAATAACCAATAAAGGACAATGTAGTATTTGCCGTGGAACTCAAACAATTAAAGTATTTTATTGCAGTGATCGAGTCTGGAAGCTTGGGTAAAGCTGCAAAAAATCTCGATATTGGAACTTCTGCATTAAGTCAGCAAATCTCAAAATTAGAAAGCGAGCTTTCTATTCGCCTTTTACAACGTACTGCTCTGGGTACGGTTCCCACCCCTGCAGGTTTAGCTTTTTTTCAACAAGTTCAACTGGCGCTTAGGCACTTAGACCATGCTGTAGATTCTGCACACTCTTCACGTTTAAGTGGTCATGTCACCGTCGGTTTTTCGCCAAGTGTCGCGTCGGTTATAGGCACACACTTTTTAAAACTCATGAGAAACCGCTATCCCGATATTAAAGTCCGTTTAATTGAAGGCTTATCGGGTGACCTCAAAGCACTGGTCAATGCAAGGCAGCTCGATGTTGCCATCATCTTTAGTGACGATGTCGACCCACAGTGGGCCATACAGCCTTTAGTCAAAGAACAGATGTTTTTAATCTCGCCTAAAGAAGTACTAAGTCAGTACCATCTTGAAAGCTGTATCGACACTCAAACCATTACTCATTTACAGCTTAAAGAACTTCCCCTGATTTTACCGAGCCAACGACATGGACTGCGCTTGTTGCTTGAACAGAAAATTCATCAACTTAAAGTGGCCTATGAAATTGATGGGCTGCATTTGTTAATGGAAAGTATTAGCCAACTCGAAATGGCAACCATTCAACCTGCGGGTGCATCGTTAAACTCGCGGCAAGACCTGTGTTTACTGCGCGTTGTAGAACCTGCCATTGAACGCATTAACTATTTAATTAGTCTTTCTGAAGAAGAACTCTCGCCTGCTACTTTAGCCACCAAAGTAGTAATTCGTGCCTGTATCACTAACCTGATTAATGAAAAGCGTTGGCCTGGTGCGGAACTCATAAACACTTAAGAGCTTAGTGTTTATTTTTACTAAACACCCATTCAAGCTTAGCCTCTCACTTCACCTGCTCTTTTAAAGCTACATTAGCCTTAGCTGAGAAAGGGAGAAATCCATGCATGATGTAATTGTAATTGGTGGTGGGAATGCCGCACTGTGTGCCGCGCTCACGGCAAAAGAAAGTGGCGCGTCTGTGCTTGTCATAGAAGCAGCACCTAAAGAATGGCGTGGTGGTAACTCACAACACACTCGTAACCTCCGTTGCATGCATGATGTTCCTCAAGATGTATTGGTCGATGCCTACCCCGAAGAAGAATATTGGCAAGACTTACTGAAAGTCACTGCTGGCAAAACCAATGAACACTTAGCTCGTCTGGTTATTCGTAGCACGGCGACTTGCCGCGACTGGATGCGTAAACATGGCGTGAATTTTCAGCCACCCCTATCGGGTGCTTTGCATGTTGCACGTACCAATGCCTTTTTTATGGGTGGCGGTAAAGCCCTCATTAATGCCTACTACCGTAGCGCTCAAGAACTTGGTATCGAAATTTTATACAACACAAAAATTAAAGATCTAAAGTTAAACCAAGGACATTTTGAAGCTGCAATTGCGGAAGATGGTCGTGTGTTTGAAGCGAAAAGCTGTGTATTGGCCGCAGGTGGTTTTGAGTCAAATCTGGAATGGCTAAGAGAAGCATGGGGACAAAACGAAAACGGCGAATGGCCTGCCGATAATTTCATTATTCGTGGAACCCGCTTTAATCAAGGCAACTTACTCAAATTTATGATAGATCAAGGTGCCGATATTATTGGTGACCCATCGCAATCGCACTGCGTCGCTGTAGATGCAAGAGCACCGTTATATGACGGCGGCATCTGTACCCGAATTGACTGCGTTTCACTAGGGATTGTGGTCAATAACAAAGCCGAACGTTTTTATGATGAAGGCGAAGACTTCTGGCCAAAACGTTATGCGATTTGGGGCCGCCTTGTAGCTAAACAACCTCAGCAAATCGCCTATTCGATTATCGACTCAAAAGCCATTGGCCGCTTTATGCCCCCTGTATTTGCGGGTGTGAAAGCAAATAGCATTCAAGAACTGGCCGAAAAAATCGGGTTAGATGCAAAAACTTTATGTCACACCGTAGAAGAATTTAACCAAGCCTGTGTGCAAGGCACCTTTAACCACACGGTTTTAGATGACTGCACCACCGAAAATATTGTTCCCAACAAAACCCATTGGGCGGTTCCTCTCGATCGCCCGCCGTTCTATGCCTATGCGCTTAAACCCGGCATTACCTTTACCTATTTAGGCTTAAAAGTCGAAGACGATGCTGCTGTGCGTTTTAACAATAAAGCCAGCCGCAACCTGTTTGTGGCAGGTGAAATGATGGCAGGTAACGTACTCGGTCAGGGTTATACCGCAGGCGTTGGTATGTCGATTGGCACAACCTTTGGACGCATTGCCGGAAAAAATGCAGCCCACTATGCACTTTCACAAGGAGTTGAACATGAATGCTAGTACTAAAGTCCTAATTCCAGTTGTTCAGCTCTCTGACCATGAGCAGGAAGTTCAAAGAGCCTTACAGATTTGTAATGCTTGTCGTTACTGTGAGTCGTTTTGTGCCGTGTTTGCGGCCATGACCAAACGTCTTGAGTTTAATCAAGCCGATATTCATTACCTCGCAAACCTTTGCCATAACTGTGGTGCATGTTTACACGCTTGCCAATATGCCCCGCCGCATGAGTTTGGTGTAAACATTCCAAAAGCGATGGCACAAGTACGTTTGGAAACTTACCAAGAGTTTGCGACACCTCAGCCTTTAGGCCGACTTTATAAGTCTGTTGGGATTCCTTTTGTTTCGGCATTATCAGTTATTTTCTTTTTATGCATGTTAGCTGTGGTGTGGTACAAAGGCACCGACCTGTTTGCAGGCTATCAAGGTAATTTCTATGCGATTTTCCCACATAACTTTTTAGCTCTACTGTTTGGAGCGACCTTTACAGTTGCGATTGTTTTACTCGGTATTGGAATTAGTAAATTTTGGCGACAGACGTCTAAAGTTATTCACGGCAAAGTTGAGAAACCAGATCTTATACAAGCCTCTCAAAATGTTTTAACGCTTAAATATTTAGATGGTGGACATGGCAAAGGCTGTAATGAACAAGATGACCGTTACACACAAATCCGCCGCGTGTTCCATCACCTGACGTTTTATGGCTTTATGCTTTGCTTTGCAGCCACAGGCGTAGCGACTTTATATCACTATTTCCTTAACCTGCATGCACCTTACCCTATCTTTAGCTTGCCTGTGATTTTGGGTACTCTGGGTGGAATTGGCTTAGTAGCTGGTCCATCTGGCTTGCTCTATTTAAATCTTAAGCGTCATCCGTTGCATGGTGACCGTGAGCAAAAACCTGTAGATCGAGGCTTTATTTTCCTTTTAATTTTAGTCAGTGCTTCGGGCTTAGCTCTCATGGCATTTCGCAATACACCTTACATGGCACTTTTACTAATTTTCCATTTAGCCACGGTCATGACGTTTTTTATTACTATGCCATTTGGAAAGTTCGCACATGGTTTTTACCGCAGTGCTTCTTTACTCAAATTTGCCATCGAAGAACGTATTTCTAAGAAATCATAATTTCATTCAAAAGTATTCACTATCTTGGCGTAGTGAATACTTTCATTTTTTTAAGCTCAAAATACTTCATAGCTTGCCTACTTTTTACTATTTAAAATTCCCAAGCCATACATCGGCCACTTGGTACTCGCTTTAATGTTATTAATCAGCATCGCTACCAAAACTAAAGACACTGCACCGACCAAAACAGGGAAAATTAAGAAACTCCACTCATAATGTATGCTACTCGCGGTGAGTAAAATAACCAAAGGATTAGCCCCAGCAGGTGGATGAACACACTTAAACACTTGCATGAGTGCAATGGCACAACCTACTGATAAAGCAATTGTAAAAATAGAAACACCGACAAATTTTAGAAAAAACAATCCTACAAAAGCCGAAATAAGATGCCCAAATATAATATTTCTCGGCTGTGCCAAAGGTGACTGCGACACGGTATAGAGCAACACACAGGTCGCACCAAACGGCGCCATGATAAAGATATTGTGTGTGAACTTACTCAACCACAGAAGTATAAAAATACTAAGCGTCCCCCCAATAAGACTTCTTAAAATATCAACTTTACTGGGCGATGGAGCCAGTTTTTCTTTGCCATAAAAGATCGAGAACATGTTTTTTTCCTCAAACAAAAATTTGCTTTTTAAAAAGCATATAGATAAAATTTCAAATAGTACAGATCTGTACTATTTTATTTTTTGGAAAAGACACATGTCAAAATCTGCCTTAAAAATATTAGATACAGCCGAGAAGTTATTTAATGAAAATAGTTTTGTCGGGGTTGGCGTTGACTTGATTCGCGATGAATCTGGCTGCTCTAAAACCACTATGTACACGTACTATAAAAATAAAAATCAACTGGTTAAGTCTGTACTCGTTGCACGTGATGAGCGGTTTAAGCAAAGCCTTCTAGGTTATGTAGGAGATGCAACAGAATTAGAAGCCATCAATAAAATTCTGGACTGGCACACCAATTGGTTTAGACAAGATTTTTTTAAGGGCTGTTTATTTGTAAGAGCGGTCGCTGAATCTAACCAAGATGATCAAGACATTATTTCTATTTCTAAAGCCCATAAACAATGGATTAAAGTATTGATTGCGGAAAACTGCAATATACCGAATGGTGAAGCTTTATCTGAGCTGATCTATACGGTAATTGAAGGATTAATTAGCCGCTTTTTAGTCGATGGTTTCGATGAAACACTCGCAATAAACATGAAAAATTCTATTAATCAATTATTTAATATTCATCAACATTAGCATGAGAACTTAAAATGGAAGTGGACCATATTTTTATTTGTGTACAATCAGGCGCTCCCGAAGCTGAAACTTTAAAAAAATTCGGTCTAACAGAAGGTTCATCCAATAAACACCCGGGTCAAGGTACAGAAAACAGACGCTTTTTCTTTAAAAATAGCTTTATCGAATTAATCTTTTTAAATAATCCAGAAGAAGCTTCAAGCGATCTCACCAAACCCACTCTGCTCTTTGAACGACTAAGTACTCAAAATAATATCGCGTCCCCTTTTGGTATCTGTTTTCGCCCTAAAAATAAAGATGATAATGGTGCAAAATTTCCTAATTGGGTTTACAAGCCAAGCTATTTACCAGCCAGCTTAGAAGTAAATGTTGCCAAAGATTCTGTGGTATCTGAACCAATGTGGTTCTTCCTTTCATTTGCTTCACGACCAGACCTTGCTGCGAAAGAAAAACAACAACCACTTGTGCATAGCAAAGATTTATCAGAAATCACTTCAATTAAGGTTTCTGTTCCAAACCTAGAGCAGCACCCTACTTCGTTGCTGTTCAATACAGTTGATAATTTTGAAGTCACCGATGGATCGGAGCATTTAATGGAAATTAGTTTTGATCATGAGCCTCAAGGAATAATTCATGATTTCAGACCAGAACTGCCGCTTATTTTTAAATATTAAAACGCTTACTTTTTAATAAAAAAACTGTGATTTATTGCAAATCACAGTTTTTATTTAAATTGAATCACATTAAAAAAGTAACAGCTTAAGCAATTTTCCCATCAATAATGCCCTTCTCTTTTAATGCAGCTAGTTCTTCTGCTGTTTTAAATCTTGATAAGATTTGAGCGGTATGTTCACCTAGTTCTGGTGGTGCATGATGATATTCAACTGGAGTATCAGACAGTTTGATTGGTGAGCCAATGGTTTGGAAGTTTTCATTTAAACGATGAGGAATGTTCACCACCAAGTTGCGATGTACAATTTGTGGTTCAGCTAAAGCATCTTCAATAGAATTGATAACACCTACGGGTACTTTTAAGGCATGAATCATGTCGACCCATTCTTTAGCAGTTTTCTGCAAAAAGTGTTCCGACAATAAAGGTATCAGTTCATTTCGATATTTTACGCGGTCTTGGTTGCGCACAAACTTTTCATTTTCGAGCAACTCTGGATAACCAATCGCAATACACAAATCTTTAAACTGTTTGTCGTTGCCACAAGCAATAATAAATTCTTTATCTTTAGCCTTAAAAGTTTGATACGGCACAATACTTGGGTGTTGATTACCCATGCGTTGTGGCGCTTTACCTGAAGCTAAATAATTCATTCCCTGATTTGCCAGTGCCGCGACCTGTACATCAAGGAGTGACATATCAATATACTGACCACGCCCTGTGTGCGAACGTGCAATCAAGGCAGCTTGAATGGCAATGGTGGAATACAATCCCGTTTGAATATCTACTACAGCCACACCAACCTTTTGCGCCCCACCACCTACCACATCATCAGGCTCACCAGTAATGCTCATTAAGCCAGACATACCCTGAATAATAAAATCATAACCGGGTTCTTCTGCACGTGGGCCATCTTGCCCAAAACCAGTAATCGAGCAATAAACAATGTTCGGGTTCAACTCACTTAATGACGCGTAGTCCAAACCATATTTAGCCAAAGACCCTGTCTTATAATTTTCAATCACGACATCGGCAGTCTTGGCAATTTCATAAATTAAGGCCTGACCTTCGGGTGTGGTTATGTCCACTGCAACCGAATATTTATTGCGGTTGGTACACTGAAAATAGCCAGATTCACGAGTCATGTTTCCGTCTTGATCGGGCATCCATGGTGGTCCCCACATACGGGTGTCATCACCGACTCGAGGACGTTCAATTTTAATCACTTCCGCGCCAAGGTCTGCCAAGATTTGCCCACACCAAGGCCCCGCAAGCACACGACTTAAATCTAAAACCCGAATCCCTTGTAATGCACCCATAACGATACCCTTATCTTTTAGAAGGCACTCAACGCACCTTCTTTTCATTGTTTATGATTGTCTTTGTGGATCGTACTGACGATCTTTAATAAATAAGCCCGGCAATACACCCGCAACAAAATATGCAGCGCCCATCACAATAAAGGCCATGGTAAACGTACCGCCCGATGCCAAGAAACCAATGGTAGCTGGTGCAATAGCGGCTCCGACACGACCAATGTTATAGGCACCGCCAATGGCTGTTCCGCGCACATCGGTTGAAAAACTTTCAGCCATATAGGTCGCGTTTACACCATATGGAATGCCATATAAGAAGCCAAAAGTGATCAATAAATACAAAATATTGCCAGGAGTATTGAAGAAAATAATGATTGGCAAGAACACTGCGCTGGCTATTGTTCCAAACACAAAAACAGCACGGCGGTTAAATTTGTCAGCAAGATACCCTGCTAAAATTTTTCCTAGAATCATTGCTGTATATGAACCCACCATATAACTGGTTAAGTTTTTAAAGTTCATATGCACTTCTGTTTCTAAATAACTTGGCATCCAGTTGTTAATGCCGTAATAACCAAACTGTAAGAAGAATGCTGTCGTCATCCACAACAAAAACATTTTACGGTGCTTAAAGTTATTAAAGATTTGCTTATAAATGCTGCTACTTTTTGGCTTTTCAGCTACTACTCTTTCTTTAGGCTGTCTGTTACCTTGCAAGCTTTCAATTTTGGTAAGCTGCCAAGATTTTGGCTCTGGTACAAACCGTTGCAGGAAAATATTAACAAAAGCAGGCACCACGGTCAGGAAGAATAAAACACGCCAGCCATGATCTGGAATAATTGCCCCTGCTAAAAGGGTTGCCGCAATATAACCTACAGTCTGACCCGTCTGTAACGTGCCCAATACCGTTGTACGGTACGTGGTTGGCACATATTCAGCCATTAAGGTATTACAGGCCATATAGAGTGCTCCAATACCCAAAGCACCAATAAAACGTAAAGCCATAAATTGCTCGAAGCTTTGCGTAAAGCCCAATAAACAAGTCGCTACAGAAAAGAAAGTCACCGAGTTGGCAATGGTTCTTACACGACCAAACTTGTCACATGCCCAGCCACCCAAAATACCGCCAATCCCCATACCTGCCAAGGAAGCACTGCCTAAGGCACCCGCTTGAAAGGTAGTTAATCCAAACTCTGCCTTTAAACTGGTCAAGCTATAAGACAGCAGCATAATATCAATGCCATCGACCACCATTGCAAAATAGGCAAATAACAACGCCCATTTCCATGTATGAGGTCCAATCCTTTCGTATGTTCCAAGGTTACTTGGAAATGTATTTCTTAATTCTTTCGATATTACTTGAACGTCATTGTTCATCTTTAGTTCCTCATTTTCCCAAATGAGTCATCGGTAGCCTACTTATGTTTTCTGCATGACTTAATCTTCTATATTTTCATCATCTTATATTTAATTTTAAGTACACAGAGGCACATCTTTACATGAGTATCCTTACGATGAATCTTGTCATTTTCCATAAATTTTTGCGTAAAAATCTCTAAAGGTGCTCCCGAAAGAACACCTCTATCTTTTAAAAATTAATGAGTTAGTTACTAAATGCTGCGATGCCTGTTTGTGCACGACCTAAAATCAAGGCATGAACGTCATGTGTACCCTCGTAGGTATTTACGACTTCAAGATTGACCAAATGGCGTGCCACACCAAACTCATCACTAATGCCGTTTCCACCCATCATGTCACGTGCCATGCGGGCAATATCAAGCGCCTTTCCACAGTTGTTACGCTTAATGAGAGATGTACCCTCAACTGATGCAATGCCTTCATCTTTCATGCGGCCAAAACGTAAAGCTGCCTGTAAACCCAAAGCAATTTCAGTTTGCATATCTGCCAGTTTCTTTTGAATCAATTGATTTGCAGCCAGCGGGCGACCAAATTGTTTACGGTCCATGGTGTATTGATGTGCAGTATGCCAGCAGAACTCGGCAGCCCCCATTGCGCCCCATGCAATACCATAGCGGGCGCTATTTAGACAGGTAAATGGGCCTTTTAAACCTCGAATTTCAGGAAATGCGTTCTCTTCAGGTACAAAAACGTTATCCATCACGATTTCACCCGTAATCGAGGCACGTAAACCGACCTTGCCATGAATAGCTGGCGCAGATAGCCCTTCCCAGCCCTTTTCTAAAATGAAGCCGCGAATATCACCGACATTACCTTCAGCAGAAACTTCTTTTGCCCAAACCACAAATACATCTGCAATTGGACTGTTGGTAATCCACATTTTGGCGCCACTTAAACGATAACCACCGTCAACTTTTTTAGCACGTGTAATCATACTGCCCGGATCTGAACCATGATCAGGTTCGGTCAAACCAAAACAACCAATGTATTCACCAGTAGCAAGTTTAGGTAAGTACTTCTGCTTTTGCTCTTCAGTACCAAATTCATGAATCGGAACCATCACCAATGAGCTTTGCACGCTCGCCATAGAGCGGTAGCCCGAGTCGACATATTCAATTTCACGCGCAACCAAACCGTAACTCACATAGTTCAAACCCGCGCCACCATATTGCTCAGGAATGGTTGGACCCAGTAAGCCAAGCTCTCCCATTTCACGGAAAATAGATGGATCTGTTGTTTCATGACGAAATTGTTCAAGTACACGTGGTTGTAAACGTTCTTGACAATAGGCATGAGCCGCATCACGAATCATGCGCTCATCTGGGCTAAGCTGTTGCTCAATTAAAAATGGGTCTTGCCAATTAAATTGAACTTTTGCTTTTTTTGTTGTCACCATGTGATTCATCGCATCCTCTGCTTGATTTGATCTTCTTTATTTAACTCGATGTTATGCGTGAAAAATTCAGTAATCAAACGATAAATGTTCATGCAGATATGCGACTTACGCATATTTAAAATGGGTCGCATTAAATTTAACTATTTAATCCGTTGTATTTCATTAAAAATGGCTTATTTTTATACTAAACTCGGATATCTGCATTTAGGTCATATGCTGTTTTGAAATATGATGACAAATAAAAGGATTTGTTTATGCGAAGAAGTATCCCGTCCATTCAGGGTCTAATTTGCTTTGAAAGTGCAGCAAAACATCTAAGTTATACCTATGCTGCCCAAGAGTTATGTATTACCCAAAGTGCAGTCTCGCGCCAAATTCAGCAATTAGAAGATTTCTTGGGCGTTGAACTCTTTATACGTACTCGGCATGGTGTTGAACTCACCATTGCAGGTCAGCAGTATTTTAAAAGCATCAAGCCCTACTTATTAGGACTAGAAAAATGTACGGCCGATGTGATTTCTCATAAAGGTTTAGGTGGAACATTAAAGTTAGGTGTAGTACCTACCTTTGCAACGCGCTGGCTGTTACCCAAACTTCATCTTTTAAATCAAAAACACCCTGAAATTACGGTTCACTTAGAAACCAGTACCAAACCTTTTTTATTTAACGACAATATTTTTGACGCTGCTATTTTTGCAGGAACGCAGCAGCAAATTGACCATTGGCCCGGCATACAAGCACACTATTTAATGGATGAAGAAATTGTACCTGTATGCTCGCCAAGGCTAATCGAAAAGTATTTTCCAGATGCTGTGATGATTAATGAAAATACCTATGATTTAAGCTCGGAAGATTTGCTGAAAATTCCTCTACTGCAACAAACCACTCGGCCTAGCATTTGGCAAGAATGGTTTCTAACTCATCAGATGCAACACCCTAAACCTTTTGATGGACAACGCCATGAGTTATTTTCAATGCTTGCGGTTGCTGCAAGCCATGACATGGGAATGGCCTTAATTCCACAAATGTTGATTGAGTCTGAACTACAAAAAAAAGAACTGGTGATTGTTTCCAATAAGAAACTAAAAGGTAGCCGAAAATACTATCTCATCCATTCAAGCCAAGACATAACCCCAACCATTCAAAAATTTGTTGAATGGATTTACCAAGAACTAGAACTACTAAAGAGTAATTCAAATTAGCTGAGCCACTTTGTTCGATCTATACGCATAAAAAAAGATTGTGATTGATAAGATCACAACCTTTTAGTTAAGCATAAATGACTTTGAAATTAATGACTCATTAATTGAATATCTGAACCGCTACGTTTCGGGTCAATCAAGATTTTGGCATGCTGTTCAGGATCACGTAACGCTTCAAATGCATTAGTTACACCTTCTAGGCCAACAACACCCGTAATGAGCGGTGAACAGTTCACTTTCCCTTCTGCAATCATGTGTAGCGCATCTCTAAACTCAAGCGGTGTATAGCCCAACACAAACTGAATTTCTAACTCTTTATTAATTGCAAGTGCGGGTTCTATTTTGTCACTTTGCATGCACACGCCCACCCCAACAATTCGGGAAAACAAAGGTGTACCTTCAATAATTTGCTGCAAAACACCCGGTACGCCTACACACTCAAAAATAACAGGACGTTTTGGTAGAGCGCCTAATTTGTCAATCATGCGCCATCCATGCCACCACGGTAAGCGTGTCGCTTGCAACTTATCAAACAGCCCCATGCCCATGTTAATCGCATCGGAAACATTGCCAAGCAAACCAAACTCTTTCCAGTTGGCAAATGGTGATGTCTCTTTAGGGTCTACCACAATATCCGCACCACATTGCTCGGCAAGCTTACGGCGATTTGGTGAAAAGTCGCTGGCAACCACGGTTTTAACCCCAGCTGCTTTAAGCATTAATATGACACCTAACCCAACAGGACCACAACCAATCACAATCGCAGGTTCACCAGTTTTCACACGGCTACGGCGAACAGCATGTAATGCAACCGCCATAGGTTCAGTCATGGCAGCACTATCTGCATCTAGACCATTAGGTACTTCAAACATCAAACTTGATTGAGCCAATACTTGCTCGGCATAACCACCCGAAGCATTTGGGGAAAGCCCTGTAGACAAATAACCATGCTGATCTACATTTAAAAGCGGCATTGCACAAACAAGTGTATCTGCTTTAAATTTATGACGTGTTTTTGGACCATAATCCAAAACCTTGCCACAGAACTCATGTCCTAGTACAAACGGATCTGTAGACTTCGCTAAACCATTAAACCCTACACGTGCAGCCAAATCATGCATGTGGTCACAGTGGTGCTGCATATGTAAATCTGAACCACAGATCCCACATCGCACCACTTCCAATAAAACCTGCCCTTTTGCAGGCGTTAAGTTCGGTTGGTCCACGACTTGCAATATTGCTTGATGACAAAGTACCGACTTCATTTGAGCGCTTCCTATTTCTTCTTTTTCATTTACTTGCCAGAAATAGATTTCTACAGATAAATTAATCGCTTTATCAGTTTGATCTTTAGCAAGCCTTTATTCATCTTTACAAGTAAAAGCCAAAATACCAATGACCATTCTTCAGCCAATCTACTCTTGAAGAGTCAACAAAAAAACAGGCTCAGCGAAATTAAAAACAATAAAAACCTTGGTGCTTGTATCTTACACAGACTGTGTTGTCTTCTTAAGCCAGAACAATGTCATCAAAATTAAAACTTATACAAATATAGTAAGTTCAAAAAACTCAACTCAACGCTTTTCACAAAAACATAGCAAATCCAAACTTTTATCAGCAGTCCTAAACAGGCATGATGAATTAAGACAAATTGATAAGAAGAAATCTATGATTACCAAAACACTTCCGCTTACAGATATACACCGCCACCTTGATGGCAACATCCGCATTCAAACCATTTTAGAATTGGGCCAACAATACCATTTAGATTTACCTGCTTACGACATTGAAACGTTACGACCACACGTACAAGTTATGGATAACCAACCTGACTTATTAAGTTTTTTATCTAAGCTCGACTGGGGCGTAAAAGTATTAGCGAGTTTAGATGCCTGCAAACGTATTGCTTTTGAAAACATGCAAGATGCAGCACAGCAAGGCTTAGACTATGTAGAACTACGTTTTTCACCGGGTTATATGGGAATGACACATCAACTTCCACTTGAAGGTGTTGTTGAAGCAGTTATTGCGGGCGTAAAAGAAGGCAGTCAAGCTTACGGGGTAAAAGCGAATTTAATCGGCATTATGAGTCGTACTTTTGGTCAAGAAGCCTGCGAAAAAGAATTAAACGCCCTACTTGCCCATAAAAATGATATTAAAGCGTTGGATCTCGCTGGAGACGAGCTTGGTTTTCCTGGTAATTTATTTATTGATCACTTTAAAAAAGCACGTGATGCAGGTTGGCATATTACAGTACATGCAGGTGAAGCTGCTGGCCCAGAAAGTATTTGGCAAGCTATTGAAGAATTAGGTGCCGAACGAATTGGACATGGCGTTAAAGCAGTTCAAGATTTAAAACTTTTAGATTATTTGGCAAAACATCAGATTGGTATTGAATCTTGTCTCACCTCAAACATTCAAACCAATACAGTGCGGTCTTTAGCAGAACATCCGTTAAAAACTTTTTTAGAACATGGTGTGCTTGCCACCATTAATACGGACGACCCAGCAGTAGAAGGCATTGAGATACAACATGAATATTTAACTGCTGCCCCATTAGCTGGTTTAAGCCCTGAGCAAATTTATACAGCTCAAGAAAATGGACTAAAAATCGCATTTTTATCAGATCAAGATAAGGATGAGTTAAGGCAAAAATATCAATAACAGAGAACAGAGAACAGAGAACAGAGAACAGAGCTTATATAAAGAAGTTCAAATATTGGAGTGTGTATGAATTAAAATTTAAATATATAAAAACAAAAAAAATTCCCTCCACCTTTAAAGCTAGAAGAAATTCTTTTCAATATTTGGGATATTTCAAAGCTTGAACGCTTTTAAAATATGGTCGGAGCAGTAGGATTCGAACCTACGACCCCCTGGTCCCAAACCAGGTGCACTACCAGGCTGTGCTATGCTCCGAAATTGGGGTGAATGACGGGATTCGAACCCGCGACAACTGGAATCACAATCCAGGGCTCTACCAACTGAGCTACATCCACCATCAAATAAGTTCTATGTACCAAGCTACCAAATGGCGCGCCTGACAGGATTCGAACCTGTGACCATCCGCTTAGAAGGCGGATGCTCTATCCAACTGAGCTACAGGCGCTTAACCGATGATGCTTATCATGCGATACTTCGCCGATCTTAAAATATTATTTTAAGTGGTCGGAGCAGTAGGATTCGAACCTACGACCCCCTGGTCCCAAACCAGGTGCACTACCAGGCTGTGCTATGCTCCGATCTATCTCAGCTTTTGCTGTATCGCACATCGTGCGGTACGGTGTGCATTCTAGGCGCGACGCCCTCAGACGTCAACACCTATTCTCAAAAAAAGTTAAAAATCCTTATCAAATGTATATTTAACAAGCATTTTGAGGTTTTTTAACGTTTTAACGATGCACTAAAGGCTAACATTCGATCTAAAGGCATTTTGGCACGTTCAGCCAGCGCTGGATCAACGTGTATTTCCTGATCACCTTTTTGTAAAACTTCTAAAATTCCGTCGAGTTCATTCATTGCCATCCACGGACAGTGAGCACATGAACGACAAGTTGCCCCCTCACCCGCTGTTGGTGCTTCAACTAAAATCTTATTTGGTACCGCCTGCTGCATTTTGTAGAAAATACCGCGGTCAGTTGCCACAATGAGTCTTTCATTTGGCAAAGTCTGCGCAGCTTTAATCAGTTGAGAAGTACTGCCTACCGCATCGGCAATTTCTACAACCGACTCTGGCGACTCTGGATGTACCAATACAGCCGCATCTGGATACAGTGCTTTCATGTTGGCAATACCACGTGCACGGAATTCTTCATGCACAATACATGCACCATCCCAAAGCAACATATCTGCACCGGTTTTCTTTTGAATATAGCGACCTAAGTGCTGATCTGGTGCCCAAATAATTTTTTCGCCTAAGCTATCTAGATGCTCAACAATTTCAACAGCACAGCTTGAAGTCACTACCCAATCTGCACGTGCTTTAACAGCAGCAGATGTATTGGCATAAACCACTACGGTATGGTCAGGGTGTTGATCACAAAATGCCGTGAACTCATCAACTGGACAACCCAAGTCGAGTGAGCAGGTTGCTTCAAGTGTTGGCATTAAAATTGTTTTTTCAGGAGACAGAATTTTAGCTGTTTCTCCCATAAACTTTACACCAGCCACAACCAGTGTAGAGGCTGCATGGTCTCGTCCAAAACGAGCCATTTCTAAAGAGTCAGAAACGCATCCACCTGTTTTTTCAGCAAGTTCTTGTACATCCGGATCGCAATAGTAGTGAGCAACAAGGACAGCATCACGTTTTTTGAGCTCTGCTTCGATCTGTGCAAACTTTTGTTGTTTTGCTTCTTCACTTAGGCGGTTGTCTTTTGGCTCACCTAAACGGTCTAAATGCGCTTGTACAATGTTTTTTGCATCGTTGGCAATTAAAGTCGCATCACTCATAAAACGTCTTCTCTATCCTTCATGCTGGCATACCTGCTCGCATATAACGTTACTGCTTAAATGATTTACGGATTGAATCATTTAATATCAAAAGTTGGGGCTAATAAAAAAGCCTCTTTGTCGAGGCTTGATTATAACTGAATATTTACGAACGGTAATCTGCATTAATCTTGACGTAGTCGTAAGATAAGTCACAGGTGTAGACTGTATCTTTGGCTTGACCGCGACCTAAATCAACACGAATGGTAATTTCCGTTTGTGCCATAACGCGCGCACCAGCTTCTTCGGTATAGTCCTCTGCCGCACCACCATCTTTACAGATTTGTACGTCGTCTAACCATACCTGAATTTTAGATACGTCTAGGTCTTTCACTCCAGCATAGCCAATTGCCGCTAAAATACGTCCCCAGTTCGGGTCAGATGCAAAAAGTGCAGTTTTAACGAGTGGAGAATGCGCAATGCTATACGCAATGTCACAACACTCTTGAATGTTACCGCCGCCCTCTACAGCAACAGTAATAAACTTCGTTGCACCTTCGCCATCACGAATAATTAACTGCGCTAAACGGTTCATGACACGAGCAAGCACTTCTAATACTTTCGCGTAGCGTGCATCGCTTTCTGATGTAATTTCAGTGCCACCTGCCTGACCAGTCGCCACAAAAATACAAGAGTCATTTGTTGAAGTGTCACCATCAATGGTAATACGGTTAAATGAATGCTCAACCGTGGTCTTTAATAGCTTTTGTACTAAATCGCGGCGAATAGGCGCATCTGTAGCTACAAAGCTCAGCATCGTTGCCATGTTTGGACGAATCATGCCTGCACCTTTACTAATACCTGTCATGGTATAAGTAATGCCATCAAGTTCAAATTTTTCAGATGCACCTTTAGGCACAGTGTCTGTCGTCATAATGCCAGTTGCAGCATCATTCCAAGCAGCATCTTGTACGCTATTTAATGCAGGCTGAAGACCAGCAAGTAAACGCTCCATTGGAAGCTGCTCACCAATCACACCTGTAGAAAATGGCAGTACTTCAAAACTGTTCACACAAGCAAGCTCAGCTAACTTCGCGCAAGTGTCTTGGGCATTTTTTAAGCCTGTAGGTCCTGTACCCGCATTGGCATTACCTGTATTAATTACTAAATAACGAGGGTTGCCTTGAGCAAGATGAGCTTTTGATACATGAACAGGTGCAGCACAGAATGCATTTTGGGTAAATACACCCGCAACGTTTGAACCTTCTGCAAACTCAAAAATGACTAAATCTCGTCGGTTTTGGTAACGTACATATGCTTCTGTTGAGCCAATTTTTACACCTTTTACCACATGCATTTGTGGCATTGTTACGTCGCCGACAGCCATTTTTAGAACATCCAGAGTTTGTTATGAAAAGATTAATATTTCAGAAAATAGCGATGCAAGAAAAGCCGCTTTACATGAAATATCAGTGTTGACAGCTTATTAGAAAAGCCTGAAAAAATCGAGCGCTAAAAATAGCTTATTTTTGCTCTAATTTTAATAAAATATCTTTCTTATCAAGACCACCAGCAAAACCGACCAAGGCACCGCCTGCCCCAATGACTCGGTGACAAGGTGCAATAATTGAAATCGGGTTTTTACCATTGGCAGCACCTACTGCACGCACGGCTTTTTCATTACCAATTTGAACAGCAATCTCTTTATAACTTCTTGTTTCACCATAAGGAATGCTGAGTAATGCCGCCCATACCTGTTTTTGAAATGCTGTACCTTCAAAATCTAATGGCAATGTAAATTCACGGCGCTTGCCTTCAAAATATTCTTTTAATTGTTGTTCAGTTTTTAATAAAACTGGATGCTCAGTTTGTTCGACCAGCTCTGCCAGTCGAACACGTTTTGGATTTTCATTGTCCCAAAGTACTGCTACCAAAGCATTTTCATTCGCAACTAGTTTTAATTGCCCAACAGGCGAATTGATATACTTATAAGACAGCAACATACTTTATCCTTTTAAGATGGAGACGAAATTTTCATTAGAACCAGTCCCGAAACAATCAGTACAGCGGCAATCATTCTCATCGCACCAATAGGTTCATTAAGAAAAAATATACCCACTAAGAATGATCCAATTGCACCAATGCCTGTCCAAACCGTATAAGCAGTACCAAGGGGTAAAGTTTTCATGGATATTGAAAGCAGAACTACACTCAAAATCATAAAAACTACGGTAATAACACTAGGGGTTAAGCGTGTAAAACCTTCGGACATTTTCATAGAATATGCCCAAATGATTTCAAATACACCTGCTAAAATTAAAATAGCCCAAGCCATAACATTCACTAATTTTTATAGTGTCAGGTCGTCCTGACATGATTACCCATTATGGGGGAGGTCGTTCCTCCTGTATGTGGAGACTCAGTTTACTTTAAAATAAAAAATGAAGGCAAACCCGAACCCAAGCTTACCTCTATCAGAAAATATTATTCATTTTTGAGTTGTAGAATTTTCCGAGCACCATTTAAAACAAACAAAACAATAATCAATCCAATAATTAAATCAGGATAACGAGAACCTGTGATTGCAACTAATATTCCCGCAATAATGACACCTAAGTTTACGATGACATCATTTGCAGAAAATATATAACTCGCCTTCATATGTGCCCCACTCTCCTTATGGTCTCTCATTAAATAAAGGCAACTAATATTGGCTGCAAGTGCCAAGCCACCAATTAAAATCATGAGAATTGAAACAGGTTCACTGCCGTAAATAAAACGGCGCAATACATCAACCAACACAATCATGGCTAAGCCAAACTGAAACCATCCGGAAATATGTGCAGCCTTTAATTGAGCATTGAGGTTTTTACCCACCACAAATAAAGCAATGCCATAAATTGCCGCATCGGCAAACATATCGAGCGAGTCAGCAATTAACCCAGTTGATGACGCAATAATACCTGCCATAAATTCGATGAAAAACATCACAGCATTAATGAGTAACAGCCACTGTAAAACCTGTTTTTGTGCTGCATGGTTTGAAGAGCTAGCACGTACCTTTTTAGGTTTTTCAACAGGTTCATAGTGTGGCTGGGTTTGTTGCAACTCTGCCCCTAAACCTAGGCGTTGCAGGCTTCGGGTAATTTTTTCAGCGTCTGTACTGTGATACACCGCTAAATGACGAGTAGGTAAATCAAATTCAAGTTCTTGAATATTTGCAGCATAAGGGACTAAAGCCATTCGCACCATTTGCTCTTCTGCTGCACAATCCATGTGAGGAATATGGTAATAACTCACCCATTGGATTTTATTCGCCATAGGTTCACTCGGCATAGAATAGTCCTGAGTTGCTACGCTTGAGCACCCACAGCTTGAACAGCTTTTATTTACATTTATTTGATTCTCTTGTTTTTCTAAAGCCATCTTTGCACCATAACTGACACAAAAAACAATGCCATCAGTATAAACCAATGGCATGTCATTAAGCTTAATTTTTGTTCGGCAATTAGAATTTAAGTGTTAACCCTACACCATAATACCAACCATGTTCAGAGTCGGTTCCAGTTTGCCAAGCAGTTTGTTTTAAACCTTTTTCATAACCATAACCGACATCAACAAATGGCATGACCTTTTTATTGATTTCATAACGGGTTTGAAAACCAGCTTGTAAACTCGATAATCCCGTTTTACTGGCATAGCGAGATTCATCTTGTAAAACAACATCTGCTTTTAAATAAGGTTTACCAATTAGCTTTTGGGTAAAGAGTAAGTCTCTTTCCGTTTCCAAACTTAACTTCCATAGTTGATCTTCACCTGCGTAAAGATATGCATCGGTTTCAAAAAAGTAAGGTGCCATGCCGTGTAAGCCCACTACACCAGCCCAGCGATCTTGCTTTTCAGCTTCCCGTTTTAAACGCTCGTAGTTTACCCCAGCCTGCACATCCCAATAGTCAGCTATATTTCGGCTATAAAGTACTGAACCGCCATAATTGGCATCTTCCGACTCAGCTTTTTCAACGTGGGCTTTAATGAACAGTTTGTTTTCATCAGTTCCCACCCAGCTTTCCAATTCAGAAGAAAAACGTCCTTCCCCTTCTTCATTTTGAGTCCAGCCAGTATCAATTTTTGTTGCTTGATAAACCTGTCCACCATGTTCACGTAAATGATCATGAGTTAAAGGTTCTTGAGCAAAAGTAAATACAGATATACCTGAAAAAACACCGCAACATATCATTTGAGAAAATAACTTAGTGATGCGCATGACTAGCTCCTTTTTCATTTTCAGATTGAACAGGTGCTTGAGATGCATCTACTACTCCATCATTTACTTGAGCCACAATCAACTTATTCATCATCCCTGCACTCATGTGATAAAGCAAATGACAATGAATCGCCCATTCTCCTAAGGCATCGGCTGTCAACAACGCAGTAACGGTTTTTCCGGGTGGAACAATAACGGTATGTTTATTTGGTAAGTTTTCAGCTTGTTGGCCATTTTCTAATTGCATGAACATGCCATGTAAATGCATTGGGTGAGCCATCATGCTGTCACTCACGAACTTCAAGCGAATACGTTCGCCATACTTAACTTGTAATGGTTCAGCTTCGTTAAATTTTTTGCCATTAATGGTCCAGATATAACGCTCCATGTTGCCGCCTAAACGAATAACAAGCTCTCGTTCTGGCGCACGTGTGTCTGGTTGAGGCGTCAAAGATTGCAAATCACTATATTGCAGTGCTTTCATACCCGCTGGTGTTGAAGCATTTGCCCAGCCATAAACAGGCTCATTATTTTTAGTCTTATTCTCAGATTGAGATGGCATCTCATGCTTCATTTGCATCATAGAGGGATCATGTTCACCAGATGACATATTTTTCATGTCATGATCCATTTCCATCATATGATTATGACTGGCATGGGCATCCTGATTTTTCATTTCAGGCATGGCCGACATGTCGTGCTTCATTTGCATCATAGAGTGATCATGTTCTTCAGATGACATATTTTTCATGTCATGATCCATGTTCATCATTGCATGATGATGGTTAGCACTATCTTGAACCGCCTCTTTTTTCATTTCAGGCATTGATGACATGTCATGTTGCATATTCATTTGATGACCAGCATGATCATCACTTCCATCACCATGACTCATGCCCATATCGTCCATGGTTAACAAAGCACGTGGGCGTGGTGTTGGCATTTGGACTGGCCCCACAGCCTGTGTATTTTCATTGTGCAAAGTGCCGATAGCGAAACCACTACGGTCAATAGACTCTGCTTCAATCTGATAATTTGCTTGTTTAGGTTCTACAATGACATCGTAGGTTTCCGCTGTACCAATACGAAACTCATCAATTGCTACAGGCTTAACTGGCTGTCCGTCTGCACTCACAACAGTCATTTTCAAATTTGGAATTCTGACATCAAAAAATGACATTGCTGAAGCATTAATAAATCGTAATCGAACCTTATCGCCAGCTTTAAAATTACCTGTCCAGTTTTGCTCTGGTGTCTTGCCATTAACTAAGAAGGTATAACCCGTCACATCAGACATATCGGTTTTTAACATCCGCATCTGATTCCACATGGAACGATCTTGCCAAGTTGCCTTTAAGCCTTGTGCTTTAACTTGCTTCCACACATCAGATACGGTTTCACGGCGGTTTTGATAATACTCAGCAGATTTCTTTAAATTCTTTAAAATACTATCGCTAGAAGAGTTATGAAAATCTGAAAGCATCACCACATAATCACGATCAGTTTTTTCATGTGCCGCAACTGGTATTTTCCCTTTGGGGTAAATTACGAGTGGCCCATATAAACCATCTTGCTCTTGGCCTTTACTATGCGCGTGATACCAATATGTGCCATTTTGTTTCACCTTAAAACGGTAAACAAAATCTCCGTTTGGCGCGATTCCTTTGAAATTATTAAAACCCGGTACACCATCCATTAACCCTGGCAGTAACAACCCATGCCAATGCAAAGACGTATCTTGATTCTTTAATTGGTTATGAACATGAATAACAGCCTCATCCCCTTCCTCAAACTCAAGAAGTGGGGCTGTAAATTTTCCATTTACGGTAATTCGTTTGAGCGGCTGACCAGTAATATTGACCTGTTGTTCATTAATATTAAGGTGATATTCCTTAATTGCCGCGAGAGTCCATGGTGAAACCAATAGACCAAATACAGCGACGAGGCTGCTAATTGTTTTATGAGACATTGCTGTAATCCTTTGAACTAAAAAAATAAGTAAGAAAGGATTAAGCTTTTGGAGGACGTAAAATTTCTTGCCAGTATCCGGCTAAATGCTGAGCCTGATAAACACTACTAAATTGAGATGAAATAGGAATAAATGATGTTTCAACGTCTGGTACAGCTTGCTGCAAAGCCAGATTCAGCATCTGACAATGGACTGGGTTACAGTCTTGGCAGTGTTCACCATGTTGAGAAACTTTCACCATAGATTGATGGCACATCGCCTGATCATCAGCTTGACCCTGCATAGTATGATGTGTCATTTGCTTACTATGACATGGCATCGTATGAAGATCATGCTGCATAGGCATCTGAGCAACAGACACACCACTCCACCCAACGACCAAAGTCATTAGGAACACAAACCAAGCATACTTGCGTAAGTGTTGCAGTGTCATCATTTATTGCCTTGAGCAATCCATTTATCTATGGTGTATTAGCATAACCAAGTTTTAAATCAGATACAATTTTACATCTTAATTGATTGTTTTTACGGTCATTAGGCAAACGGGGGTTGATGCTGAAGGACTAAATCAATCACATCTAGTGCACCTTCTTGTTCATTACTTACAGTTGCATAAGGTGCCACTGCTTTTAAAGCTTGAACAGCATTTTCAACCGCAAACCCATAACCGACTGCTTTAATCATCTGAATATCATTATTGTTATCACCTATCGCCACCACTTGATCAGGTTCAATCTGCCATTTTTGTAGTAATAGCTTCAAACCATGCGCTTTATGCTGATCAGGAAGAATTAAATCGATAAAACCAAAACCACTTGAAACAGGCACTAAGACTTTGTCTGCAACAAAACTTTTTTTCTGAAAATGTTCAAAAATCGCAAAGCTTTCGTTTTCCTGAGCAGTAAAAGTAATTTTACACACCAAGTCATCTAGTGCATAAAAATCATCAATAACTGTTAGCTTTTCAAAGTATCGAGCGACTTTGGCATAGTCCTCCGCATTCATGCTGCTATGCACATAAGCACTCTGTTTCCCGCAGATCACCATAGTTGAGGTATATAAAGAGTCAATCGCTTTTAAAATCTCAATATATTGTTGGTGACTTAAATGAGCAAAAGCTATTTCTTGCCCTGCATCTACAACATGCGCGCCATTTTCTGCAATAAAAGCAATTTCATGACTAATTTCTGGAAAATAGGTAATCAGCTTTGCGAGTTGGTTACCACTGGCAACCACGAAATGAATATTATTTTGTTTAAGTTGTTCGTACTGTTTTAAAAAACGTGCTTTGTTGTACTGCTTCTTAGAATTAAGAAAAGTCCCATCCATATCTACCGCTAAAATTTTTACTGTCATTAATGATCTAGGTCTCTTACTAAAATCTTATTAAATCAAATTTAGCTTTACTTTTCATGACACTTTTACAGTTTTCTCTCTATAAGTTTTTAAAAGTTTTATACAGCCTCATCTCGTTTTTTGCACAGGTTATTTTTTAGCAAAGCTTAATAAAAAACCAGACAATAAAATATTCAATACGCATAAAAAAAGAACGCCAAAGCGTTCTTTTTTCATATATTTTGTTTAGAGAGTAAACGGTTGATCTCATTTTGTTTATTTTACCAACATCTTATCCATACGGTTATCAACACAGTTATCCATATAGTTATAAACAAAGTTATCCACATGAACGAGGGGTAGCAGCAATTAAGTATCGCTGCCCGAGTGCAAGACGAACAGCTATGCTGTGAGTGGCGAAAAGCACTTCTCACCTTATCCAAGCACAAAAAAGCTGTTAAACCTCTTTCGTCCCTACTTTAGCAAGCTCTGCACGCATTTGATCAATTACAACTTTATAATCTGGTTGACCAAAAATTGCTGAACCAGCAACAAACATATCTGCACCCGCTTCTGCAATTTCACGGATATTTGCTGGGCCAACACCACCGTCAACTTCTAAACGGATATCACGGCCACTTGCATCGATAATTTTGCGCGCTGCACGTAATTTTTCTAAAGTCATTGGAATGAACTTTTGTCCACCAAAGCCAGGGTTTACACTCATGATTAAAATTTGGTCAACTTTATCAAGCACGTAATCTAAATGGTGTAACGGTGTTGCTGGGTTAAAGACTAAACCTGCTTTAGCACCACCAGACTTAATCAGTTGTAATGAACGATCAATGTGGTGAGATGCTTCTGGATGGAAAGTAATAATATCAGCGCCAGCCTCTAGGAAATCACCAATAATACGGTCAACTGGAGACACCATTAAATGCACATCAATTGGAGCTTTAACACCATAGTTTTTTAGAGCCTTACATACACCAGCACCAAAAGTTAAGTTTGGAACATAGTGATTATCCATCACGTCAAAATGCACTACATCTGCACCTGCAGCTAACACTTTGTCTACATCTTCGCCTAAACGAGCAAAATCGGCAGATAAAATAGAAGGAGCAATCAAATAAGGCTTGGACATAGGTGGATGACCTGGCTAGAAGTTTAAGGAGAGGCTAGAAATTATAACAAAAAAGAACCTACTTAGCCCGCCCTTCCTTGTTTAAATGACAACATTTCAAACTTGCAACGTAACGTTGCTACTATAGAATGCCAAGTGCCAAACGAATTTGTTAAGGTACATTAAACCAATGTGAGGATTGATAATGAAAAGTACGACTCATCTATTAACAAACGATGGAAAACGCATTGCAAAACGTCTAGTTAATCATTGGAAACATAAGTTTGAAGTACAAGAAACTGAGCAAGATTTTAAAATCTTAATGCCTACAGCAACCATTACGCTTGCACCAGAAACAGAGCAATTAAATGTTGCCATTGATAGCCAGTTAGATGACCATGACCACTTGGAAAAAGTTGTCCTTGATCATCTAAACCGTATGGCTCAACAAGAATTTCAGGTGGAATGGCAGCACTAATTATTAGCCAGATACCTTTTCTAACTGGATTGCATGAAACTGCAAATGCTCATCCATAAAAGTCTGGATAAAATAATAGCCATGATCATAACCAGCATGTTGTCTTAAAGTTAAAGGCTGTCCTGCCTTTAAACACGCTTGCTTAAATTTTTCAGGGTGAAGTTGTTCATAAAATTGATCATCTAATCCCTGATCAACCAAAATTTCGCTAAAAACCGCACCATTTTTTGAGACTAAAGCTGTGGCATCATGGTCCAACCAGCTCTCACGATCTGCACCTAAATAATGGCTAAATGCTTTTTCACCCCATGCACATTCACTTGGCGAACAGATCGGAGCAAAAGCGGATACCGACTTAAACTTTTCAGGATATTTAAACGCTAAAGTTAATGCACCGTGGCCACCCATTGAGTGTCCAAAGACACCAACTTGCTGAGCATTTACTGGAAAGCTTTTTAAAATGAGTGGATATAACTCATCAATTAAATAGCTTTCCATCTGATAATGTTCAGACCACGGCGCTCGCGTTGCATTAATATAAAAACCTGCACCTTGTCCTAAATCCCAATTGTCACCAGCTGCTACCTGTTCACCACGAGGTGAAGTATCAGGCGTAATCAGTATAAGACTAAGCTGAGCTGCCATATGCTGTGCGTGTGCTTTAATGGCAAAGGTTTCCTCAGTACACGTTAAACCCGCTAAGTAAAACAAAGTTGAGCAAGGTTTACCTTCTAATGCAGCAGGTGGCAAATAGACACCAAACTTAGTAGAGCCTTTTAATAATTGAGAGTCGAATTGGTAGATACGCTGCTCACCTTCAAAGCAGCGGTTTTTTTGCAGGAGTTGCATCGTTTTTAGCCTCTGTTTGTGTTTGAGCAATATTTACGTTACCTGTACTTTGCTGTGGGAAAAGATATTTTTCCAACTGAGGTAGCATAAGTTCCATATTCTTACCAATCATCCATTGTGGCTCTGAAGGGTCTACACCTTGAGCTACTTCCCATTTGGTTACCGTTTGCTTGGCAGCATTAAACGAATCTTTCATTGAAGACTGCTCTCGCATCGCCAAGTCAAAGAAAGCTCGTCCAAAATAAGTATAGTCAGCTTCGTTATTACAGCCAAAAGAGGTTTTATCTGCGGCAGATGCCGTAATAATTAAAGTATCTGGTGACTGTAAAGCAGGAATAAAACTTCCAGAGTAACAAGCAGAGATGACAATCACACGCCAACGAATACCAGCTTTATCGAGTGTTTCGCGTAACCATTTCGGATCGACTTGCCCCAAATCTAAAGGCGCATTTTCAATTTCAAAATGATTTTGTTCACCGTGCGATGTCATGTATAAGAACAGCACATCACTATCGCGGTTCATTTGTTGGCCCATACGGCGTAGGGCCAACTCTATACTGGTTTTAGATGCTATCGGGATTTCAGTTCGAGTATCTGGGTTATTGACCAGCATCATTGAACGCCCAACGGTACCGAAACGTGTATCGAATTGTTCTTTAATACGGACCACTTCCGACTTGAAAACGTCTTGGTAACTATCGCCCGCAACACCCAAGAAATACCAATGGCTTTTAGCCACTTCACCATATTGGACCTGTTCTAAGGCATCATGAAGTAACTTGCTTTGTGCATAAAAAGCATCTTCGGCAAACGTAGGTGGAGAGTCTTCTACTTTCCAAATAGGCTGATCTTTTACTGAAAGTTGCCAAACCACCATGGTCGCAATAGTCGCAACCATAACTAATGCCCGCTCCCACCACGGCCACTTGAGCTCACGTGAGAAAACCCAAATGACAGCTAAACTTTGCCATACAAAAAGTGCCACAAATAGGCTTGGTAAAATACCGTTATAAATAGCATCGGGAATAAAGTTTAGATAACCATTAGAACCCAAATATTGAATTAAACATTGGATTAATAAAATATTGGTATCTAAAACCAGCCAGAGCAAAGCTGGAACTAACATTAGACGCGGCTGATTAATACGCTGTGATAGAAAAATACCAACAATAAGCGCAATAAAAGGCCAGAGTGCGTACCCAATTAAACCTTGGGAGTTAAAGTCACCCGTTTGGCCAGCAACAAGCCAGCTATAAAGCGAGTTGGTACATCCGCCTAATATCCCCCAAACAATAAGCTGAAGAATAGAGGGATGTACGATCTGTAAGGAACGTCTTGACCCCAAAAATAACCACATTCCGGCAAGCTGGTTACTTTTAAAATCATGCCAAAAGTTAATGGAAGGTTTGAGATCAATCATAAAAAGGTTTCAAAAATTTCGTTTTTGTCAGGCACCATAAGTGTATGCCTGCTAAGAATTTTAGCAATCATGCTTTTGAACTATATCACATATATTTGTGCATTATTCAAGCAATAAAACTTAACCTTACATAAGCTTACTGAAAGTAAGCATCAAAACGACAAGCATCCCCCTGCCACTGATGGGCTGGCTCTTGATTTGCTAAAAAAACAGCATGTCGTGGCCGTTTCACAATCACTCGCTTGGCAACTTTCTGAGCCAACTCAAGCAAATTATCGCCTAAATCCATTTCACCATCTTCTGGTAAAAGTAAATGCAAAAGCTGCATCTGCTTTTTGACTTGGGCTTGTTTCTTAATCGCTTGTTGGTTCTGGTCACGTTGTGGAAACATCGGGTCTAAATAAACCACATCAACCGTTTTTGCTTCTTGATCTAATTGCTGTAAATAGCTTGCAGAGTCAGCAAACACCAGTTGAATACGATCCATAAACTGACCTAAAAATGGATCATGCTGTGCCTGAGCTTTTGAATCTTCAAGTAAAGTAAATAAAATCGGATGGCGTTCAACAAGCTGAATTTGAGCACCTAAATACGCCATGAGTAAGCTGTCGTGGCCTAAACCCGCTGTTGCGTCTACAAGTACTGGTTTTTCGCCCAGCTGACAAGCACGAGCAATCATCTCTGATTTAAGACTGGCACGTTTTAAACGTGGAATTTCAGATTTCCAGTCAGGCTGCATTTTCATGCCATTTGCAGATAACCAAAGTCCGTTTTCATCTACACAAAGCGCTAAATCAGGGTTTAAACGTAAAAAACGAGCATTGAGTTTTTCAATAGGCTGTAAATCGGCTGTCACACCTCTAGAACAAAGCACAGCTTGGTAGTGCTGTGCTTGCTCTTGAAAATCTACTTCAAAATATATATGCATGAGTAGTGCCTTTACTTTGCTTTACCCTGATCCGCTATTTTTTTCCAAGCATCATCACGCAAGTAAACCGGTAAAGCATGTTCTGCATCAACCCACTGCTTTTGCGCGGCATAGACACGTGCAATCGAAGCAATGTCTTGTGCAGTGGCAGTAATTGTTTGATGCTCTGCATCGGCTTGAAGAAGCTTAGCACCTGAACCAATTAAGCAATGCTTTGCATAAGCAGCTGCTTGTTCATAGCTCATTAATTTTTCTTCATCAATACACTGCATGATGCCTTGCTCATCTAAAACAAAACTTGCAATGTAAACTTCATTCATACGGGCATCGAGTACCGCAGTCACCTGCTCTAAACCTTCAAGTCGGTAAGCCGCCTGTGCGAGAGCTTGTAAGGTAGAAACTGGAACTACAGGTAAATCTTGTGACCAAGCTAAAGCCTGAGCTACAGCAGCATTAATTCGGACACCACTAAAAGAACCCGGCCCACGGCTAAAGGCAATCGCATCTAAACCAGCAATTTCTAGTCCGGTTTGCTGTAAGCCCTGCTCAATCATTGGCAGAATGGTCTGGGTTTGTGCTTTCGCTCGCGTATCGAGTTGGAAAAATAGTTCTTGGGTTTCATCAATTAATGAAATGGAACATTGCTCGTTTGCAGTTTCCAACGCCAGCAGTTTCATGCACAACCTTAGTATTGAATCAGATTAAAAACGGAAGTAATGATACCCCACTCGGCCCTGTTAGGCGAGTTGTTCCTATCTAAATAAAAATGCCAAGCGAGTGCTTGGCATAGAAAATATCTTACTAAAATTTTAAAAGTGAAATTCTTTTAAATCAGCATAGCTTTTAAAGTGTTCAGCATAATGTAGTGCGCTCAAACGTATTTTTGCCGCGCCATCTTCATCCAAAGTTTTCACAATTTTTCCTGGTGAACCCATCACTACTGAGTTATCTGGAATCACTTTACCTTCTGGTATTAAAGCATTAGCACCGATAATACAATTTTTACCAATCACAGCCCGATTTAAAATGACGGCGTTCATACCAATCAGGCTATTATCACCAATCGTACAACCATGCAGCATGACTTTATGTCCGACCGTGACATATTCACCAATATTTAGTTCAAGGCCTGCATCGGTATGTAATACCGAGTTTTCTTGAATATTAGAAAAATTACCAATCCGAACGACACAGTTATCAGCACGTACTACCGCTCCAAACCAAATACTGACCTGACGGCCTAATTCTACTTGTCCAATAAGCGTTGCTGTTGGAGCAACCCAGCCATCCCATGGCTCATGTAATGCTTTTGGGTGCTGTCCTTGATAGCTATACATCATAATTTATCAATCCTGATCTTTATTTTTTATGAGAAAACTTTGGCATTCCAAAGGTTGGTGAGTTGAGTAAAAATGGCCAATCTTTTTGATAACCCAATCCATATTTAAATAGAGCCACCAACATACGAGCAGTTAAACCCCAAATAATTTCATTATCAATCTGCAAGCTTGGAAAATACAAAGACTGATGAGCATATCGAACTTCGTATGGTGTCGGACGCGTCTCTATAAGTTGCTGTAAGGGCACAAAGAAAATTCGATCAATTTCAGTAGGCTGAGGTATTAAATGAACCTCTGGTGGAATAAGCCCAACAATCGGTTTTACAGACAGCCCACTTCTTGCGCGCTGCATCGGCAAATCACCTAACAACTGCACATCAAACGGGTTTAAGGCCGTTTCTTCTTGAGCTTCTCTTAGCGCTACAACAATATTACTGGTATCACTGGGGTCACGCTTTCCACCCGGAAAAGAAACCTCTCCCGCATGATTGTTCATATGTATTGAACGGCGTGTGAGTAGTACTTTAGGATTATTTTCATTTGTAATCGCAATAAGTACCGCAGCTTGTGCTTCTTGTATGCGGGTGGAAAAGCGCAATCTTTGCTGTAACTTTTGTGTTAGCAAGTGCTCTTCCATACCTTTCACCTATTATTCTGTCTCTCTTTTCATCATATCTGAAAATAAAACTTAGGGAATAGAGTTGATGCGTAAGTCTAAAAATTCAGTTATGCTGAGGCATCTCTATACTCGATGATAATTATGAGTTTCTGTGTAGCGTGTGGGCATAAAACCGAACAAAAAATTCCTTTAGGTGATCATAAAGTACGCCGTGTTTGTACTCATTGTGAAAATATTCACTATGAAAACCCCAAAGTAATCTGCGGTGCCTTAGCGTTATGGGAAGACAAAGTATTACTCTGTCGTCGTGCAATTGAACCTCGTTATGGCTTGTGGACTTTGCCTGCTGGTTACATGGAATTGTTCGAAACCATGGAACAAGGTGCAGCACGTGAAACTCGTGAAGAAGCAGAAGCCGAGATTGAAATAGAACAACTTTACTGCATGTACAATATTCCTCGTATTGGTCAAATTTATGTACTTTTCAAAGCACAGCTGAAAGATGGCATTTTTGGTGCAGGTGAAGAAAGCATCGAGAGTCGTCTGTTTGAAGAGCATGAAATTCCATGGGGTGAACTTGCATTCCCTAGTGTTGAACACACTTTAAGACATTATTTTGAAGACCGTAAAAAACAAGTTTTTCCAACGCACCTAGAAACGCTAGGAACTCGTTTAGACCATACAGGCTAATAAAAAAGACCGCATTTGCGGTCTTTTTTATTTTGTTTAATTAAGATTTAATTTTGATTGCTTTACATGCTGGAATAGACTGATCAGCAAGTTTAATTGTTACCGTACCCGTTTGACGTTGTGCTAAAGCTTTTTCAGTATCTGTTGGTGCTGGGCTAATATCCTTAATATTATTATAGACAGCTTGATAAAAAGCATAGGGATTAACCCAACGTGCAGTCTTATTTTCATAATCCCTTAAATTAATACTATCACTGCTGTTTTGACCTGTTAATAAATTATAAAGGTTAATCTTAACTCCATTTACTGAAATTGAGTCATCTATATTATCATTTGGATCAGAATCCTGTTTTATTACAGTGTTTAGTCCCATCAAGATCCCGTTAAGGTTACCTAACTGTGGATTCGATAAAACCATACGAACAGGAATAGAACTGTCATTATCAGATGACTGTGTACCACCTGTAGTCCCAAGTCGATATTGTTGCACACCATTACTATCAATTAAGCTATTGTCTGCTACTGTTGCACATTGACCAGACATATCTATTGCAGTCGCATTTGGTTTAATATCCGTACGAATATTTCCTTTTTCATCAACAACAATACCTAAATCAATAGGAGCTATTCCTGTAGTATCAAAATTGAATGTCAAAGTCGCATATAATGGGAAAACATAACGTTGACCAGAACTAACATTAGCGGCTGTTTTAAAAATTTCTTTTCCAAGATAACTAATTGGGTTAACTTTAATAATATCGAGTGAGCCCTTATAATTTTCTGTGCCTACTGTTTGACGCCATAAACCATAATGCTGAGTATTTCCTGTTGTCAAACGCATTAACTGCTTATAAAAACCTTCACTACCTGCAACCGCATAATCATTTATAAACTTGCCTTGATAGACTTGCAAATCATTATTCGCATTGCCATCAATGCTCAAACGTAATGGCTGAGTCGATTGAATATCTTTTGAAATTGGATTAAGCCAACCATTTTGTTGTGCAGCAACAACCATTTGTAGTGGTTTAGCCTTAGTCCATAATAAAACTGGTGGAGCAACACCAGTTACGTTTCCATTCTTATCTTTGTATAAAGTAGCATCCCCACGCCATTGTAAGCCATAACCTATTGCATAACCTTCACGGTCAGTCAGCATGAAGATATTAGCCATCATATGGCGTAAATTACTGGTAGATTTATTAAAGCAATCTGCTAATGCTTGATTACAACCATAAAATCCAAGCGGTAGTGGAGAATTTACAGGGTCTGCAAATCCCGCATAAGTCGCTTCAGTTGCCTGAAATAATGCTGCATTTGCCAAGTTCGTGACTTGAACTACCAGTGCATAAGCTTGTGCATCAGACACTTTGCTTACATCTAACCAAGGTTCTAGAAGAGTTGCATATTGTCCATTCTTCCATTCCGTTGCGGTTATATCTTGTGGCAAATTCTTCAACAGATTTTTCTTATCTTGAGTAAATTGGGTTGGTTGTAAATCACCCACCACATTATCGCCACGTTCAACACCAATACTTTGGAACAACTTAACTAAGCCCATAGCCACTTTAATAGTTGGATCAGCGTTACTCATTGAGGCTGGAGGTTGTCCAGTTAATGCGGTCGCCATATCCAAAACTGTTAAATGAGTTACACCGTATTTTCCTAATGTATCAAGTTTTATCGTACCTAAAGCAATCTTGTGGGTATTACTTCCTTGTAAATACAAACTAACTGTTTCATCCGATTTACTGCTGCTGATGCTACAAGCTCCAGTGACAGCATTAAGTTTCTTATTCGTTTTAGGATCAACTTCTAATAGCGTAATGTAACGCTGATTAGGCGACATACTACAATCAAAATTTAAACCTTCCACTGGATAGTCCAATATAAAATTTAAACAAGTGTTGTCTGTTGCAGTACAGCCTAAACTCGACCTTGGCGGAGTATCATCTCCAACGCCTGTGTTTTCATTGATTGTCGAACTACCACCGCCACAACCATTCAGCATGATTACTAATGTGGTTAATGCAAAAGGCCATAATAATTTTTTATTCATTAGATACCCTACTTATTTTTAACGTAATACTGAAATTTGAATCTGTCCCTGATTAGATAGCTCATGTTCTTCTACATCTACAGAGGAAGATAACGGAGTTAACATCATATAACGTGCATGAGGCGGCACTCTTAAAGAACCTTGAATTGATGCATGTTGTAGTATCGTAGAAGGATAAGACTTGCTCTTGAAACCACTTGCACCCTCTAAAATACACCCCTTCTCATCTAAGAATATAGCTAAAGGCCAATAATATAGAGGCGTCAAATTACTTGCTGCAAATGACATAAGCTGTAAATATTGTACAGACGGATCTAGTTTTACTAGCTCGTATTCAAACTTTTCTTTTAGCGGCTTACGAGGCCATAAATTTACTTCTTTTTTAGATCCGAGTACTTTGATTGACTTTTTGTAGCCTTGAACAAAACACTTATCTTGCTCAAAAGTCGTTTCTAATTCTTTTTGAGACAGACGTATATAGGTTGGGGCTAACACAATCACTGCTTGATCATCTTGAGATTGCTTATTAAACAATTGTTCTAAAGTAGATTTACTTACCCCCTTTTTCCGCTCAATAAACTCTGTTCGCCCTAAACCATCTGGCATAACATAAAAGCGTTTTTTGCCTTCAAGATTAAATTCTTGGTCTTCAAGATATTCATTATTTACATACTCTACACCATCAATACTCGTAAATTTAGATAGATCATTTGGCAAATTTTGAGTTGAAACAGCTTGTGAAGTGCTTGGTACAGATGAAGGAATTTTAGCTGGGGTACTTTCTTCCTTAACAGTACTAGTTTGCTTTTTAACTTCATTCTTCTGAGTTTTACTAACTGTTAAAGGAAGCTCTGGAGTCGGTGCAGTCGGTGCAGTCGGTGCAGTCGGTGCAGTCGGTGCAGTCGGTGCAGTCGGTGCAGTCGGTGCAGTCGGTGCAGTCGGTGCAGTCGGTGCAGTCGGTGCAGTCGGTGCAGTATTTAATTTTTTTGTAACGCGTGGTTCAAACTTTTTAGGTTCTTTTGAATTATGAGAATTTTCACGAGGTACTTCTTGAACAGGTATAACAACAGATTTAGGCTGCGCAACTTGCTTCAGTGCTTCTACTCTAATACTCGATTGCTTCTGTTCGACTTTTTTACTCGGCACAATCATTGGGCGACCATCTGGACCAATGATTGTATAGAAACCATCTGCATAAGATACAGAAACGCTTGCTATCGCAATAAATAAAGCCGAGATAGCGAATCTAGGTCGAAACATCCTTTTATATTGTTTTACCATTTTGTTCTATAGCTCAAACCAAGTATTGTAACTTTTGTATTCGTTTTTACATCTAAGCCACCATACGTATTTAATAAAACATTATCGACACCACATTTATTCAATAATGTACTCGTACAAGCTGGAATATTGTCTCGACTACGCAGGAAACCTACTGAAAGATCTAAGTCCGTATCTGCATCAAAACGGTAACCTAACCCAAGACCGAATAATTGCGCATTATTTATCGGAACCATGGTATTACGTTTATCATCAGGAATAGAGCTTGCACGAGGCTCATAACCTGCCCGCAATTTCAAACGATCAGTTGCTGAGTATTCAATACCAATTCCCCAGCTCCACGGCGATGTAAACTTCAGTGGTAATGCTAAAGAATTATCCGTTACGTCATTAGATAAAAGTTTAGCCACCTTTAACAGCGAAATTTGACGGTCAAATTCAAACTTAAACTTATTCCAAGCCGCATAGTCAGTCCAGCCTACATCAAAGTTAACTTGTAAATCAGGCAATATTTTATACTTAATACCTGCTTGAAAATGTGCCGGATATTCAAGATCCATAGCAACCAAACCAGATTCAATATTAGGTATATACCCCGGTAACCCCAGAATAGCAGCTAAAATTTGTCCAGTAGCAGAGGAGTTAAGACCTTTAATAAACTCTTGAGGCGCCTTGGCATTATTAATCATGTATTTGCCTTTTAAACGCATCTTGGCAGAACTTTGATAGACCATACCAAAGCCAAAGTCATCTGTTGGTTCCCAAAGTAGACCTAGGTTATAGCTTGGACTTAATGACTGCTCTAATGAAACCTGTAATGCACCCATTTTATTAAATGGATTCATACCTTCTTGGGCATTACACATACCAAATAATAGTAAGTCCGTAATCATGTCACTATTATTTTTAAAAGGTGCACACACAACTTCATCAACCATACGCAATACACCAATCATCTCATTTGGAAAACGTAGATCAGTTTTTAATGCGATTGCGTTATAGGACATCCCGACAGAAGCACCAATTGATAAATGGTCATTTACCTGATAACCAAAAGATGGTGATAAATAAGTGATTCGCTCTACTGCAACTTGTTGCCCCATATAGTTACCAGGGTTACCATTTTCTGCTCCGAACCCTGCTACCAATGGTGCATATATTGCTGTTGCATAAGTGACTTTCGAACCAGGGGGTTTATAAGCAATACCTGCTGTCGGTGCAACTAATGGATAACCTGCCCCAAGATCAACCATTTTTTTTAGGATAGGTACATATAAGCTTGCATACTCGACATCACCATGGACCGTTCCTTTAAAGTCTGTACAAATATTGGCAGAAACTTCGGGACCATCATTACAAACAAGAGGGTCATCTGAATAACCAAAAACGTTGTAACCAGGAGGAGCCGAGAACTCACGCTGAATATCAAAGTTAGCAAGAATCCCTTGCACATCTGTTTGCAGCCCATCAATTTTTGCTAAGGCTGCGGGGTTAAAGTGAACTGCACTAATACCAGGAGGATCTGCAGTTACAGCATTTCCCATCGATAGTGAACGAATATCAACAGCTAGGTTTTGTCCTAATTGAGCATTGGCAAAGCTAGAAAAACCGGAGATAACAATTGCCGCCGTTAAAGGACATAATTTAGGATATTTCACCTGCTTATCTCCTTATTTTTGTTTTTTGTTAAAACCTAAAATATCTAACGGGAACGACAAACCAAGTGAAATATCTGGTGCATCTTCAGTTAAACCAATACCAACAGTACCGTTGACAATCGTGTCAGGCGAAACGCGAACACCTAAAGCAAAAGATAACATTCCACTACTTTGATCTGGTGACTTATAAGACTCGCCATTATTAAATTGGAATTCAGCATTCATATTAAAACTTTGCTGATATGACATTGTTAAAGACACGTCATAGTTAAATGAATAGGCAAAACCAAATGAGAAGCCACCACTAATCCCTGGATCAAAAGACTCTAAAATACGTGAACCTCGAGCTTGATTCAGGCCACTTTCTTTAAAGCCATAGTTGGCAGATGCCGAAGCGAAGAGAACGACTGGATCAATATATTTACGAGTACTCGCCCCTACACCAACTGAGTAGTAGCCCTTACCAGTCGATAGCTCATCTAAACCAATCTCATAAGGACTATCACCTGTTTTAGTAGATACACTACCAAAAAGAACAAGTGGTAACCGTCCTTGCTTTAAGGGAAAGGGCTCCCAACGTGCACCAAAAGAAATATCCCCTAAACCAGCTGCTGTTTTATCTTTTATAATTTCAGACTTTGCAACGAAAGGAAGAGTTGCTGATAAAGTCAAGTTATCTAACACCCCATATTGAAAAGTAAAACTATTTGTTAATGTATGGTTAGCATCTTCCTCAACACGTAAACGATTAAGTTGAGAAGAACTATCCGATAAAGCCAAATCAATACGGGTATCGCGGTAGTAAGTGTAATCAAGGTCATAATAAGAAGAAATTACGCCCTTCTTAATCAAAGAATATTGGCGTTCATTTGAAGTAAATACTTCTTGTAAGTTTGTTTCCTGACTCGCATCCCCTTCTTTTTTCTGTAACGCACTTGCAGCTTGATGTGCCTCACTATTCGGAGCTGGGGCTACAGCATTTGTATCTACTGCATTCGAGGTTTGCGCAGTATTATCTGTTGAGACTGAACTAGAACTAGTAGCTTCTGAAGAAGTAGAGTTTTCTATTCCCTCTGCTACAGTCTGATTCGAACTAGATACTTGTGCTTGCTGTACTTGATCTTCGGCATAGATTGTCCCTGTAATGGCACTCATACTTAAGGCCAACACACTCATCTTCATCCATCGATTATTCATGTTTTTCCTACCCAATTTATTTATTTTACTAACTTTAAAATTGACTATTTGCGTTTGTAATAAAGACGCATATAGGTTTCTATCGGCTGTCCATATGTCGGCGAATGATTATCGTTATCTAGTACACGTCTCATGGTTGAAGCTTTATTTGCTAAACGATCAAAGTTAAATGCTGGATATTGAACATCAACAAAAGCATATCTATTGACCGTGGCATCTTCTACATGGCGCATATCTGCATCTTTTAGTGCCAATAAATCTTTACGCTGTGATTCAGGAACAGAAATAACAAATAAAGTATTATTATCCCAAATTTGTTTAAAACGACTTTCATCAAAGCTGATATTCCCTAAAGCAGGATCAGCTACATATACTCTTCCATCTTTATAAGCTTTATATACGACAAAATGTTTAAAACCTGCATAAGAAATAGGCACAATTGCAGGTTGGCCGAGTTTAACTAAATCAGAAAACTCACCTCGATAACCACCACTGTCCAAACCAATTGCTGTGACAAAGCGCTTCATATCAAGTAATGAGAAACTTCGGCGTTCAATAATACGTTGATACTCACCATACTGAAGCAAACCACTCATTGTTTGCTGTTCAGTTAAACTCGTTCCAACATAGCCATTTAATAAAGTCGTAAGTGCAGCAGAGCCACAACTATAGTCATAGGCTTGTCGAACAATGCCACGAAACTGATCTTCTACAGCTGGTTTTATTGTGACAGGTTCAATATGGTTTCGATGAAATGATAAATTACGTGAATCGGCAGTCTCTGTATAATAAACAGTTCCCGGCGGCTTTTTTTCTATTTCGAAGGCTTCTGTCGCAAAGTAATACATCAATGCTGAGCCTAAAACTATCTCTAACATAAGCACTTGGTCTAAATGGTGGCCTAACCGGCCTTATTCATTTTATTCTTAGAGCAATAGCTCTACATCCCTGTGTGTTGAAGATACCTTTTTTTTTTGTAAAAAACAGCTTTTTTTTAATCTTTTTGATGAATGCATAGTTTTACATTTATAAACTGATAATTAATTCTCATTTCAAATGTTTTATATTCTTTCTTATTATATAAGCTAATATTATTTAAATAGAAAAACTTAAGATTGAGTTTTATTAAGATAAATAAAAAAGCGCGTATAAACGCGCTTTTTATCAGCCTTTAAATTAGTGTCCAGAAATAGTAATTGTAGACGTTCCTACATTTAAACCTTGGATTTCTAAATCACCAATTGAAGCATTACCCGCTGCACCTAGGTGTACGCCCTGTGCATAAACGTTCATACCTTGTGTACTGTTATTCTGGATACGTAAACCTGTAGGAACAACAGAAATGTTCGCATTTACATCCAAGTCACCAGTTGTATTACCTGAACCACGAACCATTACTTTGTCTAGGACAATTTTACCACCACCAGCAGCATCATTAATACCGAAGTTAGATAGTGTTAAACCACCTTGTAAGCTAGAGTTCACTTTGATCATCGCGCCTTGCGGAGTTGAACCTAACTGAACATTTGCAGAAATTTGACCCAAAGATAAATCTAAGCCAGAAATAATTTCAGTTGGAGCTGTTTCAGTAATACCACGTACAGCAGTAGTTGTATTTAATGAACCAGAAGTACCCACGCCAATTGAACCTACATGTACATCAACTGCGCCCACTGTTGCTGCAACGTTTAAGAAAGCACCGTTTGAGCCTGAAGCACCGTTTGTATCAATTTTTAAATCTAAAAGGTTGCCTGTACCTTTTTGAGTTACAGTAACACCACTAATTGCGATTGAGCCCGCTGTACCTGAAGACCCTGTAATACCTGTTGATGTTGCTAAACCATCATTATCATGTAGGTATAGCTTATCGATAGAAATACCACCAGAACCCAAAGCAATACCGATATTAATACCATCTTGACCTGTAGCAGCACTAAGCGCTGCATCATCCATTGATTGCATTGCCATTGCATTTGCACTGATAGCTAAAGAAGAAACTAAAGCAAGTTTAGTGAACATTTTCATTGAGCACTCTCCCAAGAGCATTTATTTTTTGACTTAACCACTCTTACTGTCTCAAGTTGCATTTTTCTTTTATGGCAACCGAAACTTCCAATCCTTGAGTAGTTTTGCTTAGCAATTACTAAATTACAGCTACGTTAATTTTTGTTCAACTACTGTAATGCATTTTTTGCCAATTACCCGACAAACGGTACAGATGCTGACTGCCTGATCACGCTTATAAATTGTCTTTAAAACTGAGATACTATTCGGTTATTTTTTCCACGAAATATTAAACTCTTTCGACTCATCCGTCTGATAGACTAGAACTTGTAGTAAACTATGTCACCTCTTCCAAGCGCTTACATGTTTAAAATGTCACAGTTAAAGAAAAAAATCTCTTTAGAAAGCTATCAATCGGCTGCCGATATTTTAAAAAAATTAGAAGAGTTAATTGGACTTGTATATCTCCATGATGATAACAACCCAATTATTGGTTTTTTGCCAAAAAAATACTTAATTATTCAAAATAATCAAAAAAAATTATTTGATAAAACTGATCTAAATCATTATAAAAACTCCTCTAATACACAAAGTCTTTTAGAATTTACTCAATTTCAAGATCAAGAACTAAAAAATAAAAGTAGAGAAAAAATAAGCTTCAATGGAGGTTATATTGGTTTTATTAGTTATGACTTTTCTGCGAATCAATTTATAAATAATCAATTACATAAACAGCCCTCTTTATTTATAGGCTCTTATTCTTCTTTTCTTAAAAATATAAATAATGAATGGTATTTTTTTAGTGATGAAGCTAATGCTATAGAAATTTTTAATTGGATTATAGAACTATTAAATAAACCTTCTAACACCCTAAACGAAAATAATTTTAAAATAGAAAAAAATATTCAACCGCGCTGGTCTAAAAATGAATATTTAACAGCTTTCCACAAAATACAAGAATATATTAAAGCAGGAGATTGTTATCAAATTAATCTTACACAAGAGTTTAGTACAACTTTTAAAGGTACATTATTAAATAAAGCAGAAGCTTTATGGAATTTAACCAATGCTCCATATTCTGGTTATTTAAAATTAAAAGATTTTGAGTTATTAAGTTGCTCTCCTGAATTATTTATTGAATTTAATACAGATAAGCAAATAAAAACCCGACCAATTAAAGGCACAATGCCCCGTTACGAAAATAAAGAACAAGATTTACTTTCAAAGCAAACCTTAAAAAACTCTCAAAAAGATCAGGCCGAAAATGTCATGATCGTTGATTTATTACGTAATGATTTGAGCATTTATGCCAATACAGGTTCGGTAAAAACAACAAAATTATTCGAAATTGAAAGCTTCAATCAAGTTCACCATATGGTAAGTGAAGTTACGGCTACACTTAAAAATGATATTAATCCTATGCAAATGTTGCTTAGTGCTTTACCAGGAGGCTCAATTACTGGTGCCCCTAAAATTCGAGCAATGCAAATTATTGAAGAGTTAGAAGGTGCGCCAAGAGGAGCATATTGCGGGACTTTGGGATATTTTAATTTTGATGGTACTGGGCGTTGGAATATTCTAATTCGTAGCTTTCAACAATATCAAAACCAGCTCTCTATTTGGGCAGGTGGCGGTATTACTATCGCTTCAGAGGCTGAAGCTGAATATCAAGAAAGTTTAGATAAAATCTCTGCTATGCTGAACTTGATGAACAGCACAGCAGAATAAATTTTAAAGAATATCTTGCTTCAAAGTTTGAACTAAACGTGTATTTTGCTCATCAGTTCCAACCGTGATACGTAAAAACTGATTAATGCGAGGCTTATTGAAATAACGGACAATAATGCCCTGCTCACGCAGCTTCTGGGCTAATTGCCCAGCATCATATTGCGAATGTGAAGCAAAAATAAAATTCGCTTTTGATGGCAAAACATTAAAGCCAAGTTCAGTTAAATCACTAACCAGTTTTTCTCGACTTGTAATAACTTTTTGACACTGCTCTTCAAAATAAGCTTGATCTTCAAAAGAAGCAACAGCCGCTGCTATAGCGAAGCGATCAATTGGATATGAATTAAAACTATTTTTTACCGCTTCAAGTGCCGCAATCAAATGCGACTGAGCAATCGCAAATCCAACGCGTAAACCAGCCAACGAACGAGACTTTGAAGTTGTTTGGCACACCACAAGATTTTCATAACGGTTTACCAAACTTACAGCTGACTCAGCACCAAAATCAACATAAGCTTCATCAATCACAACCACACGGTCTGGATTGTCTTGTAGTACTTGTTCAATCTCTGCCAAGCTGAGCGCAATACTAGTTGGTGCATTAGGATTAGTAATAATCACGCCACCATTGGGTTGTGCATAATCTTTGACATCAATCTCGAAATTATCATTAAGTGGAATTTCTTTCGTTTTTGTTCCAAAAAACTGGCTATAAACTGGATAAAAACTATAAGTGATGTCTGGATACAGAATTGGCTCATCTTGAAGGAAAAATGCTTTAAAGATATGAGCAAGCACCTCATCAGAACCATTACCCACAAAAACTTGAGATACATCAATATTTTGTTGTTTTGCAATTGCTTGCTTTAATGCTGTCGCATCCGGATCTGGATATAGACGCAAAGCATCAGCTTGACCATGTAGCACAGCTTGAACTGCGTCTACTACTTTTGGTGATGGTGGATATGGATTTTCGTTAGTATTTAACTTTAATAAATTTTGGATTTTAGGTTGTTCACCTGGCACATAAGGCTCCAACTCACGAACCTCAGGACTCCAAAAACGCATTTGTGCTGTAGATACAGTCATAGTCTTATCTCAAAAAAGGGCTGAAAAGTCAGCCCTGAATAATCATTAAAAATTCTACAAGGCTTAAAGCTTATTGATAACGATAACGAGCCGAGCGTGCATGAGCATCAAGATTTTCTTGAACAGCAAGTACATCAGCAGTTTTAGCTAATGTTTTTACACCCTCTTTTGAACACATGATCAAGCTAGAGCGCTTTTGAAAATCATATACACCCAGTGGTGACGAGAAACGAGCTGTGCCAGATGTTGGTAATACGTGGTTTGGCCCAGCACAGTAATCACCAATTGCTTCAGGTGTATAGCGTCCCATGAAGATTGCCCCTGCATGACGAATGTCTTGGCTCATCGCTTCGGCATCATCAAGACACAATTCCAAATGCTCTGGTGCAACCTGATTAATCAAATCAACTGCTTCTGCTCGGTCTTTTACTAAAACTAACGCCCCGCGATTTTCAATCGATGTACGTGCAATATCAGCTTTTGGCAACTCACTTAAGTGTTTTTCAATTGCAGACTCTACTGCTTCTAATAATGCTTCATCAGGAGTAATGAAAATGGCTTGAGCGACTGTGTCATGTTCAGCTTGAGATAATACATCCATCGCCAACCACTCAGCATTATTCACTCCTTCTGCATATACTAAAATTTCAGAAGGCCCTGCAATCATATCAATACCGACCTGACCAAATACAGCACGTTTAGCTGCTGCTACAAATCGGTTTCCAGGTCCGGTAATTTTATCTACGCGTGGAACAGTTTGAGTGCCATAAGCTAGAGCTGCAACAGCTTGTGCCCCACCAATAGTGAACACTCGGCTAACTCCCGCAAGGTAAGCTGCAGCAAGAACTAATGGATTTAATTCACCATTTGGTGCAGGTACCACCATAATGATTTCAGGTACACCTGCCACATGTGCTGGTACTGCATTCATAAGTACAGAAGAAGGATAAGATGCAAGACCACCAGGTACATAAATCCCAACTCGGTCAAGAGGAGTCACTTTTTGTCCTAAGGTATTACCCAAGTCATCTACATAAGTCCAGCTATCTTGTTTCTGAGCCTCATGGAATGTACGAATACGGTCAGCCGCAAGTTGCAGGGCTTCACGAATCTCTTGATTTAAACCATCAAACGCAGCTTTCAGTTGTTGTTGAGACAATTCTAGATCGGAAAATTGATGCGCTGGATGTCGATCGAACTGTTGAGTAAGTTTTAAAACATGATCATCACCATGCTGACGTACATCAGCAATAATTTGATCTACTGTTTGAACTAAATTAGGATCATTAACGGTTTCAAAAGCCAAAAGCTCTGCAAAAACCTGTTTGAAGTTCTGATCTTGAGTCGATAAACGTCGCATCAATTTACCCACAAGGCGAAAAAGAAAAACCAAGTTTACTCTTTTTCTAAGGCCTTGTGGGCATCATATCTACAACTATCGCAAAAGCATGATAGGAAATTACTTTTAACGTGATTGAACAGCTTGTTCAAGTTGGGAAATGATTGGGTTTAATAAAATTTGCTTACGCTTAAAGCTCGCTTTATTAACGATAAGACGTGAGGATACTTTGCAAATTTCTTCTAATGGTTCAAGCCCATTTGCTCGTAAAGTATTACCAGTATCAACTACGTCAACAATATAGTCACCTAAACCAACGAGTGGTGCTAGCTCCATAGAACCATAAAGCTTAATAACATCCACCTGCTCACCTAAGCTTGCATAGTATTGACGTGTTAGATTGACGTACTTAGTTGCAATTTTTAAACGACCTTTTGGACGTTCCATTCCTACTTTACCAGCAGTCATTAACTTACATTTTGCAATCTGTAAGTCCAGTAACTCATAAACATGTTGAGCACCATGTTCCATAAGTACGTCTTTACCTGCTACACCTAAATCAGCTGCACCATTCTCAACGTAGGTTGGCACATCAGACGCACGTAAAATCAAAATACGAACTTGCTTATGTGTTGTAGGAAAAATCAACTTACGAGATTTTTCCGGGTCTTCAAGCAAGTTAATACCTGCTGTTGCAAGTAAAGGTAAAGTTTCTTTTAAAATACGCCCTTTACTCAGTGCCAAGGTCAAACCATGATCAAAATTACCCATTACATCAAAATTAGGATCATCGTTTCTTACGTCATTCATTAACTTACTCGCTTAATTCTGGCACCTAAACCTTGAAGTTTCTCTTCGACATGCTCATAACCACGGTCAATATGGTAGATACGGTCAATTACTGTATCACCTTCAGCAACCAAAGCTGCTAAAACCAAAGAAAATGAAGCACGCAAATCTGTTGCCATTACAGGAGCTGCTTGTAGTTTTTCAACCCCAGTCACTACAGCATCATGGCCTTCAACCTGAATATTAGCACCCATACGTGACAATTCAGGAACATGCATGAAACGATTTTCAAAAATGGTTTCAGAAATCGTTGCAAATCCACGACCAATTGCATTTACGGCCATAATTTGCGCTTGCATGTCGGTTGGAAATTCTGGGTGAGGTAAAGTTCTAAAGCTTACTGCTTTAGGTCGCTTACCTAACATATCCAATTCAATCCAGTCATCACCACGAGTGACTTCAGCACCCATTTCTTCAAATTTGTCTAAAACAGATTCAAGTAATGAAGGATCTGTATGTGTTGTTTTTACACGACCACCAGTAATAGCCGCTGCAGCTAAGTAAGATCCCGTTTCAATACGGTCTGCAACAACTGCGTATTCACAACCATGTAGACTTTCCACACCAGTAACAACTAGTGTATCTGTATCTATACCTTCAATTTTTGCGCCCATTTTAATAAGCATTTGAGCAAGATCAGTAATTTCAGGCTCACGCGCAGCATTACGAATAGTAGTTACACCATCCGCTAAAGCAGCCGCCATTAAAATATTTTCTGTACCACCTACAGTGACCATATCGAAAACCACTTCGCCGCCTTTCAGACGACCATCAACAGTGGCATGTACATAACCATTTTCAACTTCGATATGTGCACCCAATGCTTCTAGGGCTTTTAAGTGTTGATCTACTGGACGAGAGCCAATAGCACATCCACCAGGTAATGAAACCTTGGCATTTCCGTAACGTGCCAATAATGGCCCTAATACCAAAATAGATGCACGCATTGTTTTTACAAGTTCATAAGGCGCAAACTGGTTATCTAAAGTAGAGGTATCAGCTTTGACCGTATCGTTCTCATAACTGATCGTGACGCCTAAACCACCAATTAATTTCACCAAAGTATTTACATCTTTAAGATTTGGAACATTGGTTAATGTAATTGGAGAGTCAGCAAGAATCATTGCCGCAAGTAATGGTAAAGCCGCATTTTTAGCACCAGAAATGCGTACTTCCCCTTCGAGCTTAACACCGCCCGTAATTAAAAATTTATCCAT
The DNA here is from genome assembly GCF_044538485.1 of Acinetobacter sp. ABJ_C5_2. Classification (NCBI taxonomy): domain Bacteria; kingdom Pseudomonadati; phylum Pseudomonadota; class Gammaproteobacteria; order Moraxellales; family Moraxellaceae; genus Acinetobacter; species Acinetobacter sp. ABJ_C5_2. The sequence continues at coordinate 55,095 of NZ_JBIUCS010000018.1, forward strand.
TAATATTTAAGCTCCGAAAAGGCTTGCTTTGCGCCATTCATCTTTGGTCATCGCACGAATTGTTACGGCATGGACTTCGCCACTTGCAATATAAGTATTTAATGGTGCATAAACTGCTTGTTGACGGGCAACAGTACGCTTACCTTCAAATTGATCATCCACAATACGGAGGTCAAATTTTCCAGCCTGTCCGCTCACCGCTACTTCCGCTTCAGGAAAAGCTTCTTTTAAAATTTGAGTGAGCTGTTCACTATTCATTGCAAAGACCTCTGGCACAACCTACGGTGTAAAACGAAGTATTTTACTATAACTTTTTCAAAGAATTCAGTACGTGTTTATATTTTATCAATAAAAAAGAGGCTATATTTCAAGCCTCTCTCAATTATTAAAAACTTATTAAATAGAAACAGCAACTTGTGAATACGTGCATTGCATTTTTCGATACTTTAACAATTGTTTTTTTAATTTTTCAGTCAGTTTTTTAATTGAAGTATACATATCATCTGCTGTTGCTTGAGCAAATAGTTCAATTCCAGGTAACCGGACTATCGCTTCGGCCACATGATTAGAGCTACCTTTATGCGAGCGCTTATCAATCTGATGATCTTTCGTTAATTTAATCTGCATACTATTCACCTGATCAAGATGTTTCGTTAACTGATTAAATTTTGCTTTAATATTTTCTTCTATAGCTGGTGTAATTGCTAAATGATGTCCACGAATCGTTATTTGCATAATTCTATCCCTCACCTTTTTGGGTTATATAAAGAAGAACTAAAACGATTTAATGCAATCTAAAAAAGATGATTTGGGACAATTAAATCATTTTAGCTACTCCTCTTGGTGAAATTGAAATTTCATTATTTCGTCATAATGAATATCTAGAATAGTCATACTTCAAAATTTAGATCAAGACTTTTCTTTCGGATGACGAGGGAATATGTAACGATTCACGATATTTTGCTACAGTCCTTCTCGCTACTTCTATCCCTTCATCTTTTAAGAAATTAGCAATTGCATTATCAGACAACGGTTTACGTGGATTTTCATTAGAAACTAACTTTTTAATCATAGCCCGAATTGCGGTAGAGGAAGCCTCCCCTCCAGCTGTTGTTCCCACATGACTAGAAAAGAAATATTTCAACTCAAAAAGTCCACGTGGTGTCAGCATGTATTTATTTGTTGTAACCCGAGAAACAGTAGACTCATGCAACTCCACTTCTTCAGCAACGTCCCGTAGTACTAACGGCTTCATTGCTTCAGGACCTATTTCAAGAAATGCTTTTTGATGCTCAACAATACAAGTAGCGACTTTTAATAAAGTTTTATGTCGCTCATCAATACTCTTTATAAAATTTTTGGCTTCAAGCATCTGATTACGCAGATATAAATTATCATCACTCTGATCAGCCCTACGAATCATACTCGAATAAAAAGAATTAATTCTTAGTTTTGGCATAACATCAGGATTTAACTGAACTTGCCAATGTAAATCCTTCTTAGCGACTACTACATCAGGAATTTGATATTCTGATTCTTGCTTTTCAAAATCCATACCTGGGTAAGGCTTTAATGTCTTCAGTAAATCAACTGCAAACTTTAACTGATCTTTAGAAAGACCTGTTTGCTTTAATAATTTATTGAGATCGTTCGCAATCAATAATTCGTAATATTGAAGTAGATTTTTAGCCTCTTGTAAATATTCGGTCTCTTTAGGCAAAAACTCTAACTGAACTTTTAAGCACTCAGCAAGATTACGAGCTCCAATACCAATTGGATCAAGGCGTTGAATATGCTTTAAAACAACTAAGACTTCATCTTCCTCGACTTCTTCCTCAACATCCATGTCATTTAATAAATGTTGTACAGCTAAGATAATCTCTTCTACCTCAGCATCTAAAAAACCCTTATCGTCTAACGCATCCACAATGCAATAAGCAATCAACTGATCTATTTTTGAAAAGTGCAGTAAGTTGACTTGTTCTAACATATGCTCTTTAAGTGTCATCTGAACTTGACGGTTATCCTCACGCTCTTCAAATTCAGGGGTACCCAAAGCTGTAGACTGATGAGTATAAATATCGTCCCACTCAGTATCCACAGGCAAGTCATCTGGTAAATGGTTTGCATTTAACTCTGTAGTAAGATCATCTGCTTCTTTTTTTTCTAAATTGGATAAACTTTCTATTAGTGATTCGTCTTCCACTTTTTCAAGTAATGGATTACTATCTAATTGAATTTGAATTTCTTGCTCTAATTCTAAACTTGAGAGCTGCAATAATCGGATTGCCTGCTGCAATTGAGGCGTTAACGATAAAGAATTCGCAACTTTCAATCCAACAGATAATTTCATATATTTCTCTTTCCAAAAACAAGCAAAAATCATGCCTATTCATTATTTATAGCATATAGTAATGGTTTATCCTATATATTGACTCAGGATTTCATGAGAAAAATAGTAATTTATTCCTTTAAAGTAATATTAAATTTATTTCGAGCTATGCCTAATAATCTATTTTAATTATGGGAAAGATTTATTATTTAATGGATTAAACTTGACTTTATTCCCACGCATAAAAGAACACCCCGGTTTCTTTCGAGACCGGGGTGTTTGGAATAATGAGCTGGCGATGACTTACTCTCACATGGGTAACCCCACACTACCATCAGCGCTAAGAGGTTTCACTTCTGAGTTCGGGAAGGGATCAGGTGGTTCACTCTTGCTATGGTC
>NZ_JBIUCS010000019.1:0-56130 GCF_044538485.1 Acinetobacter sp. ABJ_C5_2
GTATGTAATTCTATAAATTATAAAGTTTTACATAACCTATAAGAAAAAAAACATAAACAAATCTAGAAATATTCTTCAATTACAGCCTAACTTCAAGTTTTTACTACAAAACCACATGCTTATTTTTTGGAAAATCTTTTGTATTTTATTATTAAGTTTAGGGGCTTTCGGAATTGGTATAGGTATTAGTCATTTAGATTTTTTCATATTTTTTATTGGATTACTTTTTCTACTATGCTTTTTTCTAGCTTTAAAACAGGCACGAGAAGATGCAGGGATTTTTCCCGACGAATAAAAAATCTTTTAATTTAATAGATACATCAGGAAAAACAGAGTTAAACAAAATTTAAAATTAAACTCTAAATGGTTCAAAACAATTTAAAAGAAAATCCATCACTACTCTTACCACAGGACTACTCCTTAGATCTTCGTGTATGACCAACCAGATTTCAGCGCTCATCGGGTCATTATCTGGTAATTTTACCAAATTGCCTTGTTGACCTAAAAAGTCAGGTAGTACGGCTAAACCTACTCCCCCACATGTAGCTCTCCATTGCAACTCAGGATGATTAGTAACCATGAGCGGGTCTTTATTATTCAATTTCTCTTTTAATTTCTGTTGTTTCTGTCCATGTACACCACCGACCTCCACACTAATCCACTCATAATTTTCTTGGTTCGTTGAAGCCAAATAACTTGGGGTAGCATATATTCCAAAAGGGATTTCTCCGACTTTACGAGCTACTAAATATTCATCTTTAGGTCGTCCAAACCTTACAGCAATATCAGCCTCTCTATGCTGCAAAGATACATAATGAATATCCCCAAGTACACGCAGTTTTAATTGAGGATAATGATGATAAAACTTTCCGAGATGAGGCATGATTAAATGAGCAGCCGTTAACGGAGGCATACTAATAGAAACAGTCCCCGTAACTTCCTGCTGTCCAGCCAGAGCAAGCCGCTCAATAGAAAACGTCTCTTCCATCATACGTGCCACTACTTGGGCAAGCCGCTCGCCTTCCGATGTTAAAACGTAAGTCCGAGGTCTTCGATCAACTAATTTTAATTTTAAATTCTGTTCTAACTGAGCGATTCTTCTTGCAACAGTGGCATGGTCAACTCCTAACTTTCTTGCCGCAGCTGAAAGTGATTTTTCTTCAGAAAAAACTGAAAAGTAATGTAAATTTTCCCAATCTATCATTGTGCAAATTTTCACATCAGAGATGAATTAATATGGAATTGTACACCTTTAAGTGATTACTCAGAATAGAGACATTCTTTTTCGGAGCCCTATCATGAATAAAACGATGGTTTATGCCTACACAGGTGTTGTAATAACGATGCTTTTTTGGGGCTCAGCATTTAATGCGATGTCTTATATTATCCAATCGATGCCTCCTCTTTCAGCAGCAGCTGAACGTTTTACGCTTGCAAGTCTTGGCCTATTTATTGTTTTTGCGGCCATGGGAAAATTGCGTTGGACCGTTTTACGGCAGAATTTATTTATCTATCTTCTTATTGGAATTATAGGTATTGCTGGTTTTAATATAGGCTGTTTCTATGGCTTACAAACCACATCAGCAGTCAACGGTGCTTTAATCATGGCAACTACGCCATTGATTACTCTACTATTAGCAATTTTGCTCGATGGAGAAAAATTAACACTTCCTAAATCTATTGGTGTTGTATTTGGCTTAAGTGGTGTGCTTTTCGTTATTAGCCATGGGCATATTTCAACGCTACTTCATTTAAAAATAGCAATCGGTGACTTATTCATCTTACTCGGTGGTATCAGCTTTTGTTTAGCCAATGTGTTATCACGCCGTTATGTAAAAAATGCTACGCCGTTAGAAACTACCACTTTCTCTATGTTGTTCGGTGCTTTGACTTTAATCATATTAAGTCTAATTTTCGAACATCCATTTAAAGCAGTTGTTATGGCACCTATTAGTGCACACTTGGCAATGGGTTACGTCATTATCTGCTCTACCATGATTGCTTATTTATTTTGGTTTAATGGCATTCAAAAACTAGGCGCAGGTCGAGCATCAATCTTTTTTAATTTTGTTCCAGTTTTTAGTATGTTGGTGGCACTGTTGGCTGGTCAAGCTCTTAATATCTGGCAACTTATAGGGACTGTTTTAGTCATGCTAGGCGTGCTAAGTAGTGGAGGATTTATTCAAATCAAGCGTCCAACGCTTATGGCTAAGCCTTGTACGAAATAGTAATCACACAAATTCATCTTAATTATTGCGTTGTAACAAAGAATGTATGTTTCTTTAAAACTTAACAATTGGTTGCCATATATAGTTTTAAAAACACAACAAGGAGAAATTAAGATGAATTTGGATTTTACAACAATCGAAAAACAGGCCAGATTGCTAAAAGAAGAGCAAGAGAAACTAGAACAGCAAGATCATGATTTTCAGTTAGCTTTAGATAAGCACAGAGAATCATTAAAAGACTTATTTAAAGAATTATTTCATGATCGAGAAATTAAAACAGAAAAAGGAGGTCAGTTTTGTGTCGTATTTGGTGATTTTAAAATCTCTTTACTGATTGAAACTGCCAAATTTGAAAATGGTGTACCCGTTAAATTAAACTCTGTGAACCCAATTATCGTTAAATTTAAGAAAGATAAACCCGTTGCAAAAGCCCAATTTTCTGATGCAACGCAATATCTCGATAGCGCTTTTGAAACGCCCCACTATCAATACTATTATAAGCACGATGATAAAACTCAATTAGTTCAATTTTCGGAACTACCTGTATTTTTTCAGGCCATTCTTGATGCAGAAGTCTGATGATCTGCCCTCATTAGAGGGCTTTTTTATAAGCTTAATTTATAGGTTAAACCTTTTCATATTTATAAAATCAGTCACAACACCAGTTGAATTTTCACAGCACATCTAAATTTATGAGCCCACAAATTTTATAGCAATGATTTAAATAAACCCATTGCTTCTTTTTTAAATAACTTGTATATACATGTTTGTATTTGTTTGTACAAAATGGATTCTAATAAAAGAAAAGCTCTTAAAGGATAAGGAGAGTGTTATGGACTCATCAACTGGAACATCGAAAAGTGGGTTTGTTGAAAACCGAAGTATTGACTTTATTCCTGAAAATGAAAGGCATGGCAGTATATTCGCCCAATTTACGCTTTGGTTTGGTGCCAATTTACAGATTACAGCTATTGTCACGGGTGCATTAGCCGTCGTATTAGGTGGCGATGTATTTTGGTCAATCATTGGCCTATTTATCGGACAATGCTTTGGTGCTGCTGTCATGGCTTTGCATGCAGCTCAGGGACCAAAACTTGGCCTCCCCCAAATGATTTCCAGTCGGGTTCAATTTGGAGTGTATGGTGCATGTATTCCCATTATTCTGGTTTGCCTAATGTATATTGGCTTTACCGCAACTGGTGAAGTATTGGCTGGTAAAGCAATTGCGCACCTTGCACAAGTCAGTAATACGACAGGTATTTTAATTTATGCTTGTTTTATTATTGTATTTGCAACTATTGGCTATCGCTTAATTCACTGGGTAGGAAAAGTCGCAAGTGTTATCGGTTTAATTGCTTTTATTATTATCCTTACTCAAATTTTGGCTCTTTCGAATATTTCAGAATTGCTTGCTGTACGCCATTTTAGCTGGTCATCATTTTTATTAGCAGTTTCTCTTTCTGCTTCTTGGCAAATTTCGTTTGGGCCTTATGTTGCCGATTACTCTCGTTATTTACCTACAAAAACCTCTTCAAATCGGGTGTTTTGGGCGGTTGGACTCGGGTCTTTAGTCGGTTCACAAATTTCTATGACACTTGGTGTATTGATTGCTCAAATATCGAATGGTGGTTTTGTCGGTAATGAGGTTCAGTATGTTGTAGGCATGAACCCAATCGCTCTAGTAATTACTTTCTTATATTTTAGTATTGCATTTGGAAAGGTCACTTTATCGACACTCAATGCTTATGGCAGTTTTATGTGTATAGCGACCATTTGGAACAGCTTTAAACCAACTGGACAAATTTCAAAACTGACCCGACTTATCATTGTTCTTGCAATGGTTCTGATCTCGACATTTATTGCTGTTGTAGGTGAACATACCTTCTTAAGTGCATTCAAAGCTTTTATTTTATTTCTTCTGACATTTTTCATTCCTTGGAGTGCAATTAATTTAGTTGATTATTATTTTATTTCTAAAGAAGAATGTGATGTAGACGTACTATATGACCCAAATGGTAAATATGGCCGTTGGAACACCATTGGTATTGCTTGCTATTTTATTGGCATACTACTTCAACTGCCCTTTATCGATAGTAAATTTTACAAAGGACAAATTGCCGAGATGTTAGGTGGAGTTGATTTATCTTGGTTAGTTGGATTGTTATCGACTGCACTTTTGTATTATGTGCTAGCAAAAAGGGCTCAAATAAAGGTTTCAAAAAATCTTAAGCTTGAACAAATCAAATAATTTTAGATGAGATATCAAAGTTAAAAGAACAATACTTTGATATCTCTTTTAAAGTTTTCCTCTACTATTGAACAGTCTCTACCTGTGCAGAAGCAGGTAATCCAAATAATTTATCGAACGTCCAGTTAAATATAAATGTATAAATTGGAATGATGATAATAAAGGCAACATCTAACCAGAATGCGGCAACGAGAGAAATATTCATCCACCACGCAATCAGCGGAATTAAAAACATCACCAAAGTGATCTGAAAACCGATCGCATGCGCGATTCTACGTTTAACCGTACGTGTCTTATTTTCTTGGCGGGCTTCCCATTTTTCGTAAAGAATGTTGTAAATAAAGTTCCATGTTACCGCAATGGTCGTAATCATGACTGAGAGCGGACCAGTATGCTCTACACTATCACCCGCGAGAAGAGCTAAACCAACTGATGAAATCACCATTCCAATAATTTCATATGAGGACACATAAACAATACGACGCTTTAAACCTTGCATAACCAATCATCTTTTCTTACTTCTTTTTATTTTAGTTTCAGTTAAAATCACACATAAAGTTAACAGCTTTCAGTTCTACTGATATCAAAATGAATTTTAATAGCGAAAATATAGAGCTTTTCTTAACTGTATTAGATACCGGATCTTTCTCGGCAGCGGCACGTAAGTTAAATCGAGTACCATCAGCAGTGAGCATGGCTGTTGCCAATATCGAGGCAGAACTTGGTTACCCCCTGTTTGAACGTACTCACCGTAAAGTTATTCCTACTTCGGCAGCTTTAGCATTAGAACCTCAAGCAAGAATTATTGCTGAGCAACTTAGGCTATTAGGCACCCATGCATATGAACTTTCATTAGGGCTTGAAAGTAAACTAAAAATTGGTGTTGTTTCAGATGCGAATACCGATTTACTTTTTAACGCCATAAAAAAACTGGCTGACAAATTTCCCTTACTTAACATAGAGATTATTACAGCTCCACAAGACGATATTCTAAATTTGCTCTATACAGAAAATATTAGTCTTTGCCTTGCAGGTTCAGATCTCAATATAAAAATGCGTGAAAGTTTGCAATTGGTGATGAATGAAACTCTAGTCGCCACAATTTCTGCTCATCATCCACTTTTAAAACAAAAAAATAAGTTAATCTCTATCGAAGAATTAATTAATGTTCGGCAAATTGTGGTTGCAAGTAGTGAATTAAATATGCAGGACTCACGTTCCATCGTTGGGGCCATGTATTGGAAAACCAATAGTTTACAAACTGCCATTCATATGGTTGAGGCTGGTTTGGGATGGGGAAATTTTCCTTTATCTTTAATAAAAGAAAAAATTGAGCAAGGACATTTAGTTCAACTAGATTTTAAAAATACAAAAAATCATTTACCTCTATCTATCTATCTCATCTGGCTCCAAGATAAACCCTTATCAAAAGCAGCAAGAGAGCTTGTACAAATTATTCAAGCAAACTTATCTAATGCTGCTCATTAAAAAACCGCCATATAGGCGGTTTTTCAGTGCTTATTTAGATTTATCAGCTTCGGCTTTATCATTCTTATGCTTATAACAATAGCCAAACATTGCACCTGCGCTGAAGAAAAACATTGCTTTTAACATGATGACACTCCTATGCCTCGTTTAGTGAAAATTAAACTTAGCATTTAGGTATGTTTCACTTTGACTACTATTTAAATCAGTTTTGTTCATAATGAAAATTTACGTGTCAATTTTTTTCAATTTATTAAAAACCCCCCCCTAAAAAACTATTTATTTGATTTTATTAGATTAATTTTTTAAGAGATTTAGACTTTAGTTATCATTTAAAAACAAAGCAAAAAGCCTATTCATAGCGAATAGGCTTCTTACTGTATTTCAGGACTAAGCAATAATAATAATTATCAAAAATACTCCACTACTGTATAAATTCCAAGTGTTTTAGTCAAGTATAAAATTCATCAATTACAAATAGTTGTAGGAAGTGTGAAAGAATAATCATTCTGTGTTTTACTGACAAAACTTACTATAAACTTACACTAATTCTAAAGGAGAAAGTCTTCTCATTTTTTAGTTTAGAAAGTCCAAAATTTTTATAGATGGGTAGTGATAGGTTTAATAAATTCATCTCTATATGCGCCAAGAACAACTTGTTCTACCCTATTCATTCTATTGCGCATATCGTGAGCCACATTGATAGATTCTGGCATTTTCTCTTTCTCATCTGCCTTTCTAATAAATAGGGGTTTATCACTTAAGTGATCTACAACAAAATTAAATGTTCTACGTAAATCTTGAAAAGTAAAAGAGATATTACACTGCTCTTCTATTTTTTTTCGAAATTTTGAAATATTAACAATATGACCAGTTTTAGACTTCGCAGATGGGAACACCCATTCTTCCCTAATTTTCATTTTACGTTTTTTCATTAAATGCCAAAGGAAATCACCCATATAAAGTTTATAGCGCTCATTATTATAAGTATTTATAAAAGAGAGGCTTCCTTCGTCCAAGTCTAGATCTGCCCAACGTAAACATTCACACTCATTTCTAAAAAGCCCTGTTAAAACAAGTGTTAATAAAAAGTCCTTATTTGTTTCATTTTCTTGGCCCCGACCTTGATATTCAATAATTGCATGGACCCATTTTGTTAAATTTTCTCTATCAATATAATTATTTCGAGGTGGAACTGCTTGCCAAAGTTGTTTCGAATTTAAAAAAGTAACTGGGTTCATCATAGGTATGACTGTTTCTTTATTTTTATCTTGATAATATTTAACCGAAAAACAATAAACAGCTCTCAATACCCGCATAGATAGATTCGCTTTTGCATAACTACTTTTAGATAATTGGATATATTTATCTTCAATCATCTGTTCAGTAATATGAATTAGTTTAAGCTCCCCCCAGTCTATTAAGTATTTTTCTATGACTTCTTTATAGTCAACTAATGTCCTTTCTTTTAGGTTATGGTGATTTATATAAGTCTGGAAAGCTTCATTTAAGTCGGGCTGATAATTTTTCTTATCTAAATTATTTTTTAATATTTTATTATTTTTGATAGTTGAAAAATTAGTATCTGATAAATCTTTTAACATCTGCTCGGCAAGTATACGTGCTTCTTCGAGAGAAATCTTTTCGTAGTCTCCTAATTTACAACGTATTGATCTGCCTTTTACTTTCTTCTCTACAATATAGGTTTTATAGGAATTATTTACACGAATAGCAAAGCCAATAATCTCATTGTCGCGATAAATTGCTGGAATGAGTTTAAGTTGATCGATAAATGGCTTAGTTAGCTTTACTCGTGAAGTGCTCATAAGCTAGAATCCCTATCGCTTGTGATAATTAACAATATAGCAAAATATTTTTCAGGTCTACTGCGCCTACTTTTGAAAAATACTTGTGTTTAATAAAAAAATTGATTAGTATTGCAGGCACTGAAAAGCCTTGAGATTAAAAGCTTTTCTTACTTATAGGGCCTATAGCTCAGTTGGTTAGAGCAGCGGACTCATAATCCGTTGGTCCACAGTTCAAGTCTGTGTGGGCCCACCATATAAAACAACCACTTAGGTGTATTAATCCTAAGTGGTTTTTTAATACCTAATCTCATGTAAGCACTATGTAAACATCTTCACTGTTTTTATTTTTCATGTGAAAAGTAGAGAATTTTGACTTTTCCCCTTAAGTCTACTTTCCGACCAAATGCAACCCCTACCACGACACAACTTGACTCATCCCTGTTTATCCACAGTTTTTTAAATTTGAATTTAAATTAACTCAGCTCTACCATTTATTTTGAATTTGTAACGTTTTCAAGATAACCATGAGAGAGCGTATTTTTGCATTAGTCGATGTGAATAACTGCTATGTCAGTTGCGAAAGAGTTTTTCGTCCTGAACTAAACAACCGCCCCGTCATTGTGCTCAGCAATAACGACGGCTGTGCAGTCGCTCGCTCTCAAGAGGCTAAAGATCTTGGAATTAAAATGGGGGTTCCCCTCTTCCAGATCAGAGATATTGTCGAGAGACATAATGTCATAGTGCTTTCTAGCAACTATACAGTCTACGCCGAAATGAGCCGTAGATTTATGAATATCTTGCGAACATACGTGACTGAGAGTGAACAAGAGGTTTACTCTATTGATGAATGTTTTCTAGACCTTACAGCCTATTTAAATAATTATGATCTAACGGCTTACTGTCAACACATGAAGGCCAGAATATGGCAATGGATTGGTCTACCCGTTTGTATTGGAATTGGCAGATCAAAGACAGAGGCAAAGATTGCAAACCACATTGCCAAGAAGAATAAAGCATTTTATGGTGTGTGTAATTTAGTTGCCATGGATCCTTGTAATAAAGAGTCCTATCTATCCTCTATAGATGTCAGTGAGGTTTGGGGAGTTGGAAGGCAGCATACTAAAAAGTTAAATAGTATGGACATTCAAACTGTATTAGATCTGGCTTGCACCGAACCTAGGGAAATGCAAAAACACTTCTCTATTGTGATGGCCCGTACAGTTTATGAATTGCAAGGCATATCATGCATTGAGATTGAGCATTCACCACCAAGCAAAAAACAGATCATTTCATCTAAATCGTTTGGCCAACGAGTGACTAATCTATTTGATCTGCAAGAAGCTGTTTCTTTATATATGCAAAATGCTGTCACCAGGTTAAGAAATGATAGACTTCTGTGCGGTTGCATTATTGTTTTTGCTCAGTCGAATCCATTCGATAGAAATAAACCTTTCTTTAATCGGTCGCTTTCAATGCCAATGAGTGTGCCGACTGATAATATTTTGAAGATGGTTCAAGTTGCTACATTCTTGATAAGACATCTATATGCGCGGGGAATTGAATATAAAAAATGCGGGGTAATTTTGACAGGCCTAGAGCCTAAAGATACCTTCACCTACGATCTATTAACAGATTGGGATAAGGTCGAAAAGGAAGAGCGTTTAATGACTACCATCGAACAAGTAGTTGAAAAGTTTGGAAAACATAAAATTGCGGTTGGAAGTTGTAGATTGCCTAACCGGGGATGGTCTATGACCAGAGATAAACTAACGCAGAATTATTTTAGCTGGGAAGGCTTACCAAAAATTAATAAGTAAGCCTATAGAGCCTTAACACATATCCCAACATTAACAGAAGTATTAATAGTGTGAGCTGTGCAACCTGAGAAAGGAGGCACAGCATTAAACTAATTGTCTTGAGATGCATAGATGAGATTCTGAGCAACACGATTTGTCCACCCTTTTCCATAAGTAGCCCATGTGCTTAACGATGTATAAAACTTCAAGCGTTCCGCATTGAATTTAAGAAGCACATCGTTCACATCCATTGCTTTTACAGCTGCAATAGTTTTAGGCCCTATAATCCCATCATCAGGAACACCTGCTACTTGTTGAAGCTCTTTCACGGCTCTACTTTTTCCAGCATTAACTGCAAAATCCCAAAGCTGAAATACAATAGCTGGATGAAGTGAATCTGCTCCAAGCTTATCCCACCAGTCATTTTTGTAGATCTGCTTAGCTTGATCAATGGTTAGATTCTGGATATCTAGATTAGGATAAGTATTTGCAGCGATTCCATACTTTGTGCCTTTTAATACACCCTTCCCAACAATGCCACCTGTCCAGTTCCCTGGATCACGCTTATCATTCGAGTATCCTGCTTCATGACCTACTAGCCGATCAAATGCATTATCGAACGTCATCATTTGCAATACCCTCTTTATGCTGTTTGTCACTAGAACCAAAATAGAAAGCTACTACCGTCCCGGACCATCCAAGGATCGCACCAAGTGCCACATTAATTAAATCTCTGTTCTTTTCTGGCATCTCAATAAAGAAAAGTCCAATTACACAAAAGAAAGAGATGGCTATAGCTGCAAATGCTAAGTAAGTTCGTGTATTTTCTCCATTCATGGAACACCTCTAAAAGCAATTTTTGACTCAATTACAGCAACCTTCTGGTTGGTATCAGAAAGTCTTTGATGCATAGCTTGATTAGTCGATACTATCCATGTGCAGAAAGTAATCATGCTAGTTAGTGCTACACCTCCAAAAACCTTTAATAGCGCAATAGCACCATTAGATCTTTGTGCACCAGCTTCGAGACGTTCAATTTTCTTAGCATTGTCATCACTAAGGGATTTATGTTGTTCATTAATGACAGTTAATTTTAAAACTGTTTCAGAAAGCGTTTTTACTTCTTGCTGTACTGAATCAAGTTTTTTCTCAATTCGTACTCCATATGTCTCTTGTTCAGACATGCCATTCCCCTAATTTTTAGGCAATAAAAAAACCCTAACTTATTAAAAGCTAAGGCTTGTTATGGTTTTTTGAGTGATTATTAAGATTTATTTAGTCACATCGCAGATAGGATAAAGGTTATTAACTCATCATATCGAATAGCATAGTGGCAACTTACTTCACTCTCAGGCTCTGTTTTAATCTCATCTTTGCACAATAAGCCATACTCAAAAGCATCTAAACCAAACTTAGTAAATGTTGCTTCAACCTCTTGCGCGATTACACCAAAATGCCATCTAGCTAATTCATCTTTATCTTCAACAGCTTGTCTCATCTTATACTTTTTAATTAAAGTCTTTAATTCTCTTGCAACTTGTTTTTCAGTTTCAGACAAGTCTGTAATTAAAGTTTTTTGGTTAGCATCTGATGTGACAATAGGTGAGTTAACTAAATAAATGTTCTGAAAACTATAGCCAGGTCCACCAAGAGAATAGTTGACGGTTGGAATCATTGCTGAATCTTTAAAGCAAAACTTATCCGACCCTGAATGCGAAAAGTACAGATCAGTTCCACCCGTATTTAAATTCATTCTAAACTCTAACGCCCCACGCTCAGTGTAAGACATTGCGGAAATTTTGAATGCACCCCCTACTTGGTTGCTAATCTCCCCTTGTAACTCCATAGTAGAAGCAGAAGACCTTAAACGCATAACGTTGTTAACATAATCAAAAGTCCGCGCATCTGGCGCAAAATACTTGCGGACAATAGATGATGCAGATTCTGCAGTTGCATTGAAATCACCTGTTGCATAAAGAGTTGTACGTTCTAATGCTCTAGCTGCGGCAATATTAGTTACATCGGACACAATAAATGTCTCTACCCCACGACCACCAACCTCGGCACCATTTAAATTAACACCTTGGATTAACAGTAGCTTAGTTGATGATATAGAGAAATTATAAGGTGTTACTGTGATAGCATATGGATCATGAGCAACCCCAATACCATAGTCGTATGAGCCTCCATTAATCCCAATTATTGCGTGTAAGCTTTGATTAGCCGAACCATAAGTCAGGATAAGTAAACCGCCTTTTGCATTGCCTGTCATCGTGCAATTATTAAAGTGCATGTTGGTACTTATGACATCAACTACATATTCTTCGGCATCCCATCCATTTCCATAAACCGCACCTGCCATCTGATCCCCACGTAGACCACTATTGAGCGGTGCATTTGGGTCTATATCTAATCCATTACCATTACAAATTACGTTTTCGAGTATCATCCCATTGACAGAATTACTAGACCCACCATGTCGACGGTTCCCATTAAACTGACTGTTGCTGATTCTCACGTTTTTAATTGAGTTATTGATCGCTGATTGGTTGCCGTGTGGGAATAGAATTATTCCATCTGCTGCACAGTTCTTCCCAGAACAGTTAATCATCGTCAGACCATTAATAGGACGAATGAAACGAAAACCAGATCGTCCACCATCTTCTTGTGTTGTTGAGCTTTTGATTGCAGTGTGTAACTCACGTTTCCCATCGATGTGAATATTTTCTAAATAGACGTTTTCTATCCAACGTGGATCGTCATTGTAAGACGTACATTCGAGAACAGAAATTAAGTCTGTATCAAATTTATTACATACTAAATTTGCATTTTTAAATGTAAAATTACTATCAAGTTCTACAGAATGGCATCCATAAATACCATTTTCGCCATCTAGTAAAGCCTTACTAGCAATAGCATATTTAATAGAACTTGTTAATGCACTACTATCATCATGGCTAGCAGGGTCTGTAACAGCACTGTCTGATACTAATCCGTATGCTCCAAACATATATGGATTTACAGTGTTATTTTCTAGTTCCCGCACCCATCCATTAATACAACCGCCACCATCATTTTCAGATGAACGAGATGAATCATAAATGAATAATCCACCACCTTTACCAAGCCCATTGTAATAAGATTTCACATACGCGGACCTACCTTGCCATCTTTCTAATAAAAGCAAGGCAGATATTGATTCAACATTTGTGGTTAGGTTGCGTAACTTTTCATTAAAATTGCTTTGAGTAAAAGCCAGATCAGCATTTAGATCCGTATAAATCAAACTTCTTTTTTTGTTTCTAACAGTGATAGAGCACTGATCACCAGAAACATATAGTTTCCCTGCTCGGCCATAATAAGATAAGTATCCATTACGTGTTCGTATAGGCTGAGCAGCTGGAATACTTAAATCTTCATCCCAGAACACAGGAATCGGATAAACTTCAGGGTTTTTACCAGCTTCACCTATATAGATGTAGCCAGCGTCTAAAGGATGCCCATCGATATCAGAGAACAATGGGTATGGGGTTTGAATTTTGCTACTCATCAATCTACTCCGATTCTTGAGTTCTTTTTTTCAATCTGGAAAAGAAAAACCCCGCATTTAGCGGGGTTCAGTTATATGTTTGAATTAGGAATTTGGACTGGATGGATTAAGAGCTTTCATAACTCGTGCTCTGACCTTGTTGTCTTTAATGTGTTTAGTGGCTAGTCGCAATGCTGTAGCAACAGGTGCAGGGAATCCAGATAGGCCAGACATAGCAATATCCATGGCTGCAGCTAGTGTTGCAGCAGTATTGCTATGATTGATTGCTGCAGATGTTGGTGTAGTAAATAACGTTTTAGATATTTCGTTAATTGCCCGAAGCTTTTCTGCACCTTGTGGACCAAAGACATAATCAAGTTTCCCTGCGTCATCTAAACGTTTAATCGCTTTATTCAAGGCAGCTGCACTTACCATTTGATTGCCCTGCCCATCCGGTGCAACGCCAGCTGTAGCAGCATTCTTGATTTCTTGAAGCGTTTGACCTTGGATATCCCGCCATGCTTGCTTCCCTTCTTCACCTGAGGTTAAGAGAGTACGCTTCGCTACGCGCAAGTCGTCAAGTGAACCATCATGAATAATACGTTTCTGAATATCTTCTAACGCAACACGACGATCATCTGTCCCAGTTTTATTGGTAGTTAAATCTTTAATAATGGTGCGATTTTCCCAATGGTCGGCCATGCGCTTTCTTTCATTGCGCGCAGCTTTATAAAGGTTGCCTACTACTGGTTCAACATGTTGATCAATCATGTCTTTAAGAATTGCTGACTGACGAATGTTTGGAGCTTCCTGATTGGTATTGGCGTTAATTTCTTGCCGCCATTTCTCCATTTGCTTGATGGTTGGCTTATTTGGGATTAGTTCCCCATTTTCTCCACGGCTTGCGATTCCTAGAGATTCAGCAGTACGTTTAGCACTTGTTAAAATTGGTGTGGTTGGTAAATCAGGTTGTGAATTCAGATAATCAATCACTGACATTGGATCATTTTCACCAACCTTAACAGGCTGTGTTAGATCTACCGGGTAATTTGCTTCATCTGACTTATCAGCTTTTGCATAAGCTACCCGCACCTTATTCTTATCCGCCTGCAATTGCTTTTGAAGTGCCTTATCTACAGATAAACCAGCTTCGCGCATATTGGTTGCCTGAGCACCAGTCATATCAATAAACGCATCCAAGTTATGTTGCATCACTTGATGCTGTTCTTCTTGACGTTGGCGTAATGGAGCACCTAAATCTGCATCTTTAGCCGTTTCAACTTCAAACTTGAGTTGAGCAGGATCACGTGTCATTTGCCCTTCAGTGAGTTGAACTGGATAAGGTAAATCTTGAGATAATGCTTGTCGTATTGTCGCTTGATCTACTTGTGCTGCACCGATGTTTGCAGGTGCTGGGCCTTCTGCTTCTGGTGTTCTTAAGCCAACCATCTCTCCCATACGTTGTACGCCTGAACGAGTAGCATTGGCAACAGCCTGAACTGGTCTAGCTGCCATTTGCCCTGCACGCTCAGCTACAGGAGCAACTGCTTGCCCTGCTCTAATAGCTTGACCTTGTGCAATTGGAGCAACACCACGAGCAGCTTGTCCTGCTAATGCTAACTCACTTAAAGCTGGTGTTAACGCTACTAAAGGTTCAGATATTTCACCCAAAGCTTGAGTATATTCCTGACCTGTTTGCGTACGTGGTGCATATGTTAAGTCTGCCGCACCTTCTGCTGCATTTTGTGAAATACGCTGAGCTGCTTCAGGTGTGCCGAAGTTACCAGCTAGAATTTCACGGCCTGCTTGGCTAACAGTTCCACCAATCATTCCAAGCGTACCGCCTGTTGCACCTGTAGCAGCAGATAATGCAGTTTCACCTAAACCAAGTGCTTTATCGGCGAAAGATGGCTCAGGAGATTGTGGAGCTGCTTGCGGTTGATCATAAGTAATCACCCCATTTGCATCGAAGTCTGGTAGCCCCTGTGGTTGATTGGCAGCAGTCTTAATTTGTCCGTTTTGTTGAGCTTTTTGATAGGCTTCCACAATTTTTTGAGAGCGTGCTGCTTGATCTATAGGTTGAGCTTTAGCTTCCTGATCCTTCTGTTTTTGCTTGTATGCAGCTACAATTTTTGAAGCTTGTGATTGATAATCTTCACGTGCAGGATTGCTAATTCCAAGATCTTTCCATGAGCGTTTAGGCTGTGCATATGGTGAAGAAGGTAAGGAGGCCCAAGTTACACCAGACTTTTGAACTGCTGTCTTAAAGTCTCCTTTAAGCACTGATGGCAATGCTCCATTTTGTGCAAGCAATGCTACTGCTGCTATATCTTGGTTTTTTGGTGAGAAATCTTTTAAACCAAGCTGGTTTGCTACCCCATCCCACGTATCTTTTAAGAACTGATAGCGACCTGCGGCAGTTGTGTTCTTTACTTGTCCATCAGTCTGCTTAAATTGCTTTTTGATATTTGGATGGCTTGATAAATCATCTAAACGTTCATTGCCAAATAAGGTGTTATAGCCATATTTAACCCCTTCAGCATTGGCAATCAAATCAAGCATCTTTTGCACATTAGGTGCCTTTAATAACTTCTCGTAGTTATCTCTTGTTGCCATAGCTTTTCCTCGGGCAATAAAAAACCCGCTTCCGCGGGCTAGTTATATGATTAAATTTGTGGGGTTTTGTTGGGTAATGGACTAATACACCTTCACACAACAACTTTATATTTTTCATAATCCCAAGGCTTTAAATCTTGGAACTTTTTATTTTCATTGGATAAGTTGTTTACGTAGCCAAAGCAAGAACCTTGAACTGTAAATATCTCTCCCGTTTCTAAATTCTCTACTTGGTCACCAATACTGAAAGGACAGCTTAAAGTTCCATATGCATGATTCCAAGCGGCTTGAGGAGATGCTGCTTCATAAGAAACTTCTTTATCTCCATCAAATACTCGCCATTTATTAGCACCAATATTTTTACATACTAAGTTCTTATTTAATTTTAACGCTTCTTCTTTATATGAAAAGTTCATGTTTTTCACCTTACAGTATTGGAGTAATTTTTGCGTTAGGATGCCACCCTACATACAGCCATCTATTTTGCTGTGGCACCCATTCGAATACACGACCACCTTCATCCATCTTATTGAATAAAGGGCCGGCATAATGTGTTGCATCAAGAGGCGTGCCAGTCATTAATTCCAACAATGTAATTCCTGTCAGATTCTTATCTGCAACTTCATTCCAATATCTTTGTGTGTACCACTTCTCCGTTTCCCAACAGTACACATCGTCAAGTAGTTTAGTTTGAATAGCATCTTTTAATTTATTTATGCCACCAAATTTATGTATTTTTTCTGTCTGATACATCTTTGATACCTCTATCAAAAACCTGATTATGGGTGTGGCAACTGTTCAGGTTAAACAGCGTTCGGGGATCAGCCTAGCCACTCAATTATTATACAGTAATTCTTTATTTGTTCTTTAATTCCTCTATTTCACTGTATAAATCTTGAATCTGGTGCTGCTGTTGATTAATACGATCTTCTAGAATTTGAATTGATCTATTGAAATTTTTCTCAGTACGAAGAATCAACCATCCTATAAAAATAAATCCAAAAATAATTGCCCACATAATTTTTCGTTCCTAGATAATTTATGTTTCATAACCACTTAGATTAAGTTATTCCATTATTTCCCTAACAGTTGATCAATAAGTGGATTTATTTTTGATTCATTGCTTATGTACTTTTTGGGATTTAGCAAACCGCCTGCTGGTAAATGATACTCAGCATATCCAATTTTATTGTCATTTTTATACAAGCGCAATTCAGCATGTGTCATGACCATTGTCATATCCCACTTCTGATATGCCACATATCTTAATGTGTATTTGCAGTCATTAGGTTTCTGATCCTTATTGTAAATAAGGGAGGTAATGCCATGATCTTCAAAACGGTTTCTTAGAATATCATCAAAATTTTGAACAATTACCTTTGCATTATGTTCAATACAGACTTTTTTAATATCATTTGCGGTTTTGGTTGGTACTGATGATATTTGTGTTGTAGCACACCCAGTAAGTAAAATAGTAAATAAAAGTATTAGGTGGTTTTTCATTATTCTCTCCTCATGAATGAAAAGAGAATAACATATGAGCAATTTTACAATCCATTCTCATTAACGAACTTCTGAGCTTCTGCGGGAGAAATTCCAAGTGTTTTTGCAGCTTCTGTAACTGCCGGAGAATAGCCCTGTCCTTTAGTTGCATAGAGTTGAGCTTTCCGGTTAGCACTCTTAGCTGCTGATGACATTTGTTGAGCGATTTTGGAAAGGTTTTGCTGAACAGCTTTTGGCCCCTGATTAATATCAAGGGAAGCAATAGATGATCGAATAGCATCACCTTCTTTGTCTGTCAGGGCGCCCAATCCACGCATCTTTTCAACTTGAGCAAGGAAGACTTGAGACTTTAAAGTTTCAATATCTTTTGCAAATGTATTTTCAGTGGTACCAGGTACATTTCTTATTAAGCGATCCCAATATGCCCCACCATTTTCCTTAGCCTGAGTAACAAGTTTCGCTGCAAGATTAGAAGCCTCTGCAGCTTGTTTCGCAGCATTGGCATAGTTTTCAACTTTTTCGAGACGTTCTACTCGTTGGATTGAAGACTCTGCCTTAGACGCTCTTAACTTGGCTGCTTCAATTCGTTCTGTTTTATCAAGGCCATCATAGAACTGCTGTTGATCTTGACTTAACTTGTCGTAGTTGTATTGATTGTCGTATTCAATCTTTCTACCTTGGTTATCTACACCAGCACGACGATCTTCAGCAGCTAGAGGAATGTCATTCGTTTGCGCTTCTGTGTATGCTGTTTTTGCTTTAGACTCAGCAATATCATAAGGCTGCATTTCATTTGCACGCTGTTCACCACCAAGAGTACTATAAATATCTTTAAACTTATCTGGGTTTACAGAAGACATAAGCATGCCAATCGAAGTTCTGGCAGCGTCTGGACTGGTATCAATCATCTTTAGATAGCCACGCAAAACACCAGCATCTTGTTTGTTTCCTGAGTTTTCATATGCAATAGCAGCATCATCAAGAACCTGTTTGGCAATCTCAGGCCGTTGACTGCTTAAAGCTGCATAAGCCTGTGAGGCAAGACTAAAAGTTCTTTGCTGTTTGCCTGCATCCATAGTGTCATATGCACGCTTAAGATTCTCAGCAAGCTGTGGATATTTAGTCATGACCTGTGTATACCCTTCATAAGAGGGGTTTTGAGATAGATTGAATAAATCCTTATTCATTTGCTCTTTGGCTAATTGGTCGCGTTGTGCTTGCGCTACTGCACGTTTACGGTCTTCTACAGCCATTCCTAGCTGTAAGCCGCCTGTAAATCCTTGAAGTGAAGACTGAACAGGATTTACAACATCAAGGGTGTAATCAATTGGCTGTACCATAATAACCTCTAGAATTTTGTTCCTGCGTAATAACCACCAATTTGCCCCGCAAGGTTGCCAATTGTTGCCCACTGATTTGCAGACGCTCGACCCTGTGCCATAGCATTACCAGCTTGTGCTGCACCCATTTGCTGCATTAAATTGCCAATGTTATTTGCAGATTGCATGCCCGCATTACCTACACCAGCAGCGGCATTTTGCCCTAGCGATGTCATACCGCCTAGATTTTGGTATTGCTGATTAACTAATTGGTTAAGTAGTTGAGGTCTAAATTGAGACAATGCAGATTGAGTATTACCACCGCGCAAACCACCTGTTGCAGACGCATTTTGCAAAATTGCATTTTCACCTTGCTGTAAATAGGTTTGCATGGCCGGGCTATTATTAATCGCGTTTATTGCTGCTTGCTGTTTATCAGTACCATTTAGACCTAATAAATCCTGTTGGCCTGCTAAACCGGTTGTACCAGCATTCACATACGGTTTCATTAGTTCTTGAATAGCGTCAAACTGTCTGCGCTGTTCATCAATTGCGGCTTGACTAGATTCGGTTTGTGCTTGTGATGCTTGATTTGCTGCTTTCTTTTGTGCGCTTGCAGATCTATTGGCCGCAACTGCACCAACAGCTGCTGTGGCTACCATTGCTGCTGCTACCATATCAATCTCCTAGCCAAGTTGAATAATATGTCTCAACAGGTGTATATCCGAGTTTCTCGAATAACCAAGAGGCATCTTTATGCATTTTTGAACCAACAAAAAACCTCTGAACACCACGTTTCTTTAATTGCTCTTCAACAAATTTGAATAACTGGAAGCCTGCACCCGACCCACGATGTTCTTGAAGGACATAGAAAATATCCATCTGGCATGTGAGACAGGTTGAGTAGTGAAGACCTGGTGAAATGAAGCCAATGAAGTAACCAACTAACTCACCTACATTTCTCAAAGCTACAAATAGCAATTCGCCGCGATGTTCCGCGGCGATGTACTTGTCAAATTGGGGTGAGAGTGGCACCTTATCTTGATTTAGGGCCAGTTCTTTATAGTGAATTGGCAGAAGCGGCTTTAGATAGTCAAGGTTAGCTTCAAAACTTTCGACATGCGCTGTAATCATTTCTTCACCTTTATATCTACTACCATTGAAATCCGGTCAAAAGCTGAATTATTTACAACTTCATGCTCTAGTTTGTTGTTAAACCAAAATACATCACCAGTTTTCATTTCAAGTTGTTCATCACCTGCTCGCAAATAGCAACCTGGTGCTGACTGTAAGACAACATGGAAGCGAGTGTAATAATCAGTATGTTCAGGTGAGTCGGCATGCGGGAAGATTTGCCCACCTGGTGCGATCTTATTAATCATCACACGGCCTAATCGCTCACCTTGAACAAGTGCCATTAGTCCAAAAACAATTGATCTTGCTTCAGTGAGAACTGCAAAGGCAGGGTAATCTATACTTTCATGCTGATCAAACTGGCTTTCACCACGTTTGTATTTTTCTAATTCTTCTTCTTGCTCAAACACGCGTTTTTCAGGGAACCGAAGCATAATACTTTCAATTTCTCCAAAAGGACCTTGAGGATAATCCCGTAAAAATGTGTCTTCTTTCCAAAGCTCAGGATGACGCTTAATGTTAAGCATCAATTGGTTTACATCAGCTGTGGTAAGGATATGGAAATTATTCATTAAGTAATCTCCCGCCCTGAAACACAAATAACCAATGCATTAGCAGCACTTGCAAAAGCACTAAAGCTTGAGCCGGGGCCCAAACTATGTCCTACAATCTCATTGCAAAGATATACAGAACCTGCTGCAACAGATTGATCTTTAATAATCTGGTTTGATGCCGCTGCTGAGCCAGTGCTGACCAAATGAATACTGAATGTCACAGCACTTGAAGAGGTATTCGTAATGGTGCATTTGTCAATTTGAACTGTGGAGTTGTCAGCTGTGAATTGAGTTGTTTGTGCATTCTCAAGAAATTTTGCAGGCACAAAAGATTTCGGTTTTACTGAAGCTGCCATTTCACATGACCTCTAAATTATAATTTGGGCAACTTTCACCCTGATATACTGGATAGATTGGATCGGATTGAACTACCTCATAGCGAGGTGTAATACCTATTTGGTCGGGAACGATTGTTATAGGTGCTGGATTTGTTGCTATTAAATCAATTAGTCTCTCAACATCTGCAATTGAAGCATTAGCCATATTTGCTGTAGATTGGGCAAAATCTGCGGATATTTGTGCACCTGAGCTTGAATCATCTAAATTGTTTAATTCAGTTGGTATAAGTCTAAAAACAGCCTCAAAAGCCTTAACCAATCGCAAATTACCACCACAGATCATTTCAAGGTCTTTTCGTAATGGGGCAATAGGGTCAATTATTGTCATAATTAAACTCCAAGAGGTTCAATTTGTGCCTCAAGCCGAGAAATTGCTAACCTACTCTCAGAAGTGCCAGTAAAGCGTTGGATGCGCCAATTATTCATATAGCCTTGCTGGAACCACACAAGTCTCTTGTCTCGCTGTCCTGTTTTTCCAGTGGAGATATATTTTTGATTTGACCATTCAACTCCATCTACTGAATATTGAGTGCAGATAGTAGGGTTTTCGCCAAATAGTGTACGACCTGCTAAAGCAACTAATTCAAGTTGATGAAAAATAGCTCCACGAGATTCGTTGTAAATAATGGATGTCGTAAAGTCCCATTCAACAACATCACCCCAATGCTCACCTAATTTATTGGTAAGAGATCCAATCTTATTTTGTTCAGGATGACCTACAATCCATTTGTCATAGCACCAGACATGGTTCTGAGCTAAATATCTACTTTCACCAAATCCCGAGCATAAAAAAAACCAGACTTGCTGGTTTGTGGCTTGTGATGCCGCTGCATCATAGACTAGGGTTTTATCTGGCAAATGAATATAAAGCCATTGATGTCCATCAAGAATACGAGACTCTACGAGACATTTAGTTAATTGATCTTCAGTATAATTACGTAAGATCTGGTCTATCTCTCTTGTCGCAATCTTTTGAGAAGTACCATTTGCACTTAAATAAATGGATATAGGCTCATTTTTTCCACTACCTAGAAAAGCAATAGTATCTAAGAATAAACAGCAGGTATTTGCCGCTAAAGTTCCACGAGTAGACATGGCTCCATCAATGCGGCTGAATGGAAAGTTTTCCCCACCCACGTTACTAAAAACTTCTGTTGTATAGCGGTTTAATGCATAGACTTCATTACGAAGTTTAAAGAGCGCATTAATTGAATCAGGATCAACTTCTGATGAACCATATTTAAGTGGATTAACTTGGAATGGATCAGTTAATTCAGTAATTATTAAATATTGACCATCAGTCGTCATAAAATAGCCATCAATCCAGATAACATCATTTACATTCCCAAGATCAGTATCAGTTACACGTTTTAATCCTTTTGCTTGATTGTATAGATATAAATAGGGCTTTGAGTTTATCGCTAGATAATCAAATGAGTAGTCAAAATTGCAGTAACCTGTACCACTAATTTCCCCAATATCTGTTAGAGACCCATCATCCGAGATTTTAACCAGTCTATTCCCGCAAACACGAAAACAAACGCCATTCCAATTAATGCCACCACGATCAATACCAGATACATCACCAAGCAGTATAATTCCCTCTGCAGGGCGTAAATATCCATTAGCCACTCCATTTTCTTTAGGAACTGGGATTAAATTGCGCGGATAGGAAGTTCTAAAATCTGAGTTTTGATCGGTATAAATTCCACTTAATATAGGGATTTGCATAACTCACCCCACGCGATACCAAGTTTGCGAAAGTTGATCAAATTTCAATTTAAAAAAACCACTTGCTGCAATAGTGTTAGGATTACCAATCAAAGCTGCACCATTTCCAGCAATTGTTAAGTTCTCAATTTGCTGGGAGCTAGTAACAAGCAATTCCTGACCATCCGTTAATTCACCCATAGGCGGTAAAGTAATGGTTCCATTTGTAATGGACACTGATGGATTCATTACCAGATAAGTACCAACCGCATTATTTTCAATTGCGATAGTGAAATCTGCATTTGGATTGAACGGCTGAATAATAGCTGCAATCGGCTTGATTACAGGGATATTCTCAAGTATCCATTGCAACAAGACATCCTGAGGTAGTGATCGGAAGTCTGTGCAGTTACCTTTATATAAAACAAACTGGTCACCAACACCCAAGGCATCAGTTTCATTAAGACGTCTACTCATTGAAGAACTCCGCATCTTGCTTTGGTGTTAAAACGGCATTGTCTTGTTTATTAACAATGAATGGATAACATCGTTTATGACCTGCACCAGCAGGAAGAGAACATGCATATTTCATTTGAGGTGGGTTAGAAACGGCTATTCGAAGCAAATTCTCATAGCCCTCTTTTGCAAGTAATGCTTTTTCTGGGGCTAATCCTTTCCCAAATTTAGAAGCTAATCTTTTGGCTAGATTCAAGTAAAAAGCCTCAATGGCATAATCTGGAATATTGCTTTCTTGATCCAGATCACTACTATCTGCCTCACTTGGCAATGGATAGCCAATCTGGATTCGTTTAGAAGACCACAATGCTGCCATTGCATCCATATTTCTTCTTGCGCTTTCAACTTGTTCTGGTTGCAAATCAAAGTCATAAGCAGCCATCCCGATTTCTTCAAAAGCCTGTTCGATAATTTGCCGCTTAGTCCATGACATGATCATTCACCTTCTTTTGGGTAAAGGCTTTCAAGCACAAGGTTTACAAGTACGTCTTTGCCATCACGTGAGCCGTATTTAACCCCCTTCTCATCAAGAATGGCTTTTAACTCACCTGCATCCATTGCTGAATATTTATAGGTATCGTTTTCTTTTTTAAGGGCATTAATTTGCGAGATATACTCACCTTGTGCTGTGGCAAGCTGTTCTTCAAGAAATTTGTTTTTCTTTAATGCTTCAAGTAGTTCTTCTTGAACTTTTTTAAGTTCACCACTTGAACTAGCCACCTTCCCAACGACGACAATTTCAGGTTCTTTTAGTTCTGAATAATTAACGTAGCCTTCTTCACGCAAATGTTGTTCGTGATTTTCACCATCAGCAATTACATGCTCATATGATTTAGTGTCACCACGATATAAAGCTTTAGGGTATTCATCTGACATTTCAGCCTCCAAAAATGACGACGCCCGCATATAGCGGGCATTTGTCGTCACTGTGTTAGATTAGGTTTGGTTGAATAATTCAATACCAGCCATTTCTGGGTTTACCATCACAACGCCAAACATGGTATCTAGACGATACTTGGTCTTCATTGTGTTGATGTCATATTGCTTCTGGAATACAAGCTCAATACCTTGATCGGTAGTTGCACGTAATACCGCTGCACCTGCATTTGTAGGCACCGCATAGCGAGCAGGAATCAATTCAATTGCATCACGATGCCAGAATGGGTTCGCATAAGCCGTAGCAGTGTTTAGCATTGTAATAACTGCACCGTTTGCAGGTGTAGCACTCACATTCTGATATTGTTTTTCAGCCTCAGAGCCACCTTGAGCAGAAATGACTGGAGGCGAAATTACAATCGATGTTGCACTGTTCACTTTAACAACACGGAAGGTCTTTAACTGACCAGTGGCTTGTTTAGTAATTTGGTGAACTGATTCAACACCAGTGATAGTGAATGCATCACCTTCCTTCAATGCGCCACTAGTCACTGCAACAGTGATTGTTTGATAGCGGTTATCAACGTTACCAACTTCGCCTGTAGCAGCCGTAGAGGTCGCTTTAGGCACATAGAATTGGTTAGCAGCACCAATTGTCACACCTGTTGCTGTAGCAGCACCTAGTCGCTCAGAGTAATCAAGTTTAAATGCATCAAAGCCAGCCACATCACCAATATATGCACGGTCATATGCAGTCTGAACTTTACCAACCACATTTTGACGTTTAGCTAAGTCACCAGCCATTGAGTTGTAGTCGCGAGTTGCCAAAGCAATACGACGATCATTCATTGGGATGCCTTGCTCATTCATGATTGCATCAGCAAGAGCAACATCATCAAAGCCAGTTGCAGCGCCTGTACGTTTAACAACTAAAGTACCTTGTAATGATGCAACTTTAGAAACTGCTAAGTTGATATCAGAAGCAAGTTTCTGCTTAGCTGCATCACCTAAACGGTTTTCTTGCAATTGGTCACGAAGCTCTTGAGCATCAAGAATCCATGGACTAGATTTTTTATAGCCAATGGTTGCTGGCACAGATAACTGTGTTTTGTCTTTGAAATTGCCTGTTTGATCCATGCCATCATAAGAGGTGGCAATGTATGGCATTGGGCGCCAAATAGTGTTGTTAGAGCGCTCAGCTTCAACATCACTCATTCGGTATTTATTTACTAACTTTGATAGAACAAGTTGGTCTTGGAAACCTTCCAACATGTCCTCAAAGGCAACGCGTTCTTCTTTAGAGAAACTATTAGACATTATTGCCTACTCCATTATTGATTTTGTTTTAGCTTTCGCTTGTAGTCATTAACTTTGGTGTAATCGCCAGTGCGTTCAGCTTCTGCTCGAAGACTTTCAAGCTTTGCATTCACGGCTCCACTAAGTGGTGCTGAACCACTAGGTTTGCGTTCTGGACTTGTAGAAGGTTTTCGTGCTGTCATCTTGATCTGAGCGTCAATTTTGGCTGCTGCAAAAGCGAATTGAATAGGGTCAGTAATTCCTGCTAATTCTTTTGCTTTTTGAGGGTTTTTACCTAGGTGATAGATAAGGAGCTCGGGATTTTCTGCTGCATGAATCAAAATGCCTTGTTGGGTTTGAGTTAGCACATCTCGTGCAATTTCTTCAGCCTCATCAAAGTCTCTTACTTTTGGTTTAATTGCAGTCTTTTTGGCTTCATAGCTATTTAGCTTGTCTTGCCAAACCTTCTGAGCTTTTTCCTGTTCTTCTTGCTTCTTGCGTTCTTGCTCTTTTAGCTGAAACTTACGATCAACCCACTTTTCTAAAGCTTCAATATATTCAGGATTATCTTCGTCATATCCAAAATCTTCTAATTTTGGCTTCTCGCCTAACTCAATAGTTTCTGGTTTGTTTTGCTCATTAAGCTTGGCTTCAAGCTCTTTGATTCGACGGTCAGACTCTTTCTTTTCTCTGCGAAGTTCCTTCACCCACTTAGGTGCAGGTTTCCCATGAAAGTCGTCTTCATCCTGCTCTTTTGGCTTTTCATCACCTACAACAATGTCGAATTCTTCGCCTTCTTCTTGAGGATCTTCACCGTCATTTGATTCTGGATCATCTCGATCTTGATCATCTTCTGGTGTTTCAATATCAAGGTTTTCGTCATCTTGAATTTCGTTTTGTTGCTCTAGATCTTGTTCAGACATTTTGTTGCACTCCCTCACTCATAGGCTGAGCGGACGCCATGTTTTGTTGTGTTGCTTGGTTTATTTGCTGAACCATATCTAACGTTGCCTGTTGATCATCTCGATCCATTTTGGCTAACGTAGCTGCGGTATCAGCACGGGTTTTCTCTGCGTCAGCAACCACTTTGACTGTGTCTGCTTTAGCTTTCTGAGCTTTAGCAGAAGCTTCTTCTGCGGCTGCTTCTAGGTACTCTGCATTTGGATCAGGTGGTTGATTCTGCGCTGCAGCAATCATTTCCTGTTGCTCTTCATCTGTAGGTTCAACAACACCAATCTTGACTAGGTACTTCCGGTAGTAATTACGGAAATCTTTGATTCCTTCACCTTCCATATTCATGTAGATCATTGCGAGAAGGACTTTTATGTCTTCAGGATCATTAGTGAATGGAAGTAAGGCTTGTAATTGACGTACGATAGCGGATTTCTTGCTTGATGAAGTTGGTCCAACATCCACACCGACATCGAATGATGCTTTGGTTAAGTCGTTTTCATATTCAATACCACTTTCACCAATAACAGGTCTTGAAAGCTCTGCACTATCTACTTCATCCTGCTTGCCAATCGTCTTCATTCGACGACCTTCTTCAACATAAAGTTCTTTGGCCATAGATAGCCAAACTGCACCACAGCGCTTGATAGCCTTCGCAAAGTTATCGATGTAGATGTATGACTGCATTCCAAGTTGGTTTTGGACTAGATCAATCGCCTCTGCACTTACATTAGCGTTGATCTTTTCACCTTGTTCTTGATTGCCTAGAAGTTCTTTAGTATCTACATCAGTAATATTTAGAAGGGCGACTAAGGCTGCTGGGATGTCTGGTGGCTTCGTATATGCCATTGGCCCTTGGGCAACAATGTTGCCTGCAGCATCAGTTAATGGATCTAAAAGAAGGTATGGGTTGTTTTTGATATTATCTTCAGCCCACATCACCTCATAACCAGCTATTTGAGCTGGTGCAACAATTGGCTTTTGAATCGGCGACAAAGCAGCAATTTCACCTAATCTGCTAACTTGCATATTTTTGAGGCGTTGAATGTCCTTACAAAGACGTACATGACCCATGCAACGCTCTATGTTGTCAATGAACCAACGTTTTCCATAAACTGGAACAATCGGGATATTGCGACCTGCAATGTACCCGCAATCTTCAAGCACTTCTGAGCCACTCATCATGTACTTATGTACTTTGCGACGCTCTAGAGTCTTAACTCTTAGCTCTTGTGCGCCTGTAGCATCTAAACGCTCTTGGATAGAAGGATCATTTTCAAGCTCATCAGCCATGTAACGCTGTTCTGTGCCATCGATTAGCACAAATATGTGCTGTTTCTCTTTGACTTTCTCAACAACGTAGTATTCAGCTACATAAACAATGTCAGGCGTGCACCAATCAAACTCAGAATTGGTTATGTTTTTATCCCATGTAGAAGGATCATCACCATATTCTTCTTTGTAGGCATCATGAGTCATTGAAGTTAGGACAAAGCAGAAGTTTGCATCTGCCTTGTCTTGGCGCTTAGCATCCAAGTCAAAGAACACACATGAGTCAGCATCAAAGATTGGCTCAATCTTGATACGCTGACGTTCATTTTCCTCATCTTCCTCATCTTCTTCACAAGCACGTAAACGGAAAGCTCCAAAGCCACCACCTACAGCTTCTTCAAAAGCATTGTCATATGCTTCTTCTGCACCAGAATCTTGTTCATCTGCCCGGTACAATCCATCGCATGTGTCTGCTAAATCATCATTCTTCGTACCGTCTTTAGAAACGAAATCTACTGTGATTCGGTTATTTCGATATTCATTAATAATTCGAATGACAGCCAAGTGGATTTTATTGACTTCAAACTTCGGCTTATTTGCGAATTGCTCGCCTAGCTTGCCTTCCCATTGCGCCCCAGCGATTGAATAAAAACGACGATCCTCCAAGCACTGCAACCGCTCTTCACGAACAGCACTTTGGATTTTGTCGAATTGAAGTTTTGCACGGGCGTGAATGGTCGCAAGTTGTTCTTTTTTAGTCACAACTTGACCTCACTTAAATTAATTTAGTTCCAGCGATGTGCTGTTGGAATTACTGTTACTTTTGGCGGTTTTTTTATTAGACCAATTTGCTCACGAATTTGGGCAAACTGACGGAATGCATCGGCTGCCTCAGAATGACCATCTGACTTAACTGGTTCACTTGTATATTTTTGAGCATGGTTATTAAATCGTCTCGTATAGTTTTCAAGATGGTGTAGGCCATCTTTACAACGATCAATGTCAAACCACACATCATTCATTAAAGCATCACGAGTTTTGTTTATCCCATGGAGTAATTCACTTACTCGCGGCACAATTTCAACATTAGTTAAGCCAAGATTCTTGAGCATCTCTTGGGGAGATAGGTTCTTACTCTCACCCTGTCTTACATGAGCGCCATCATGGGGTAGATAGTGTTTACCCCACAAATAACCTTTACTTTGCATAAGCTTCACAAAGTATTCATATGGCTCACCCCAACCTTCTTCAAAATCAATGATGAGGTCTTGCATACCAACACGTTGATGGAACCAAATAGCTGTACCATCTGAGTTACCAATATCCCAAAAGGTATTTACAGGAACATCAGTACGAATTGGTAATGAGCAGATGCGTTGTTCACGACGGACCCTAATGAATTGCTCTGTATACCAACAACCTTCTTTAGACTTCTTAAAGGCCTCTTCGGGTGTAGATGGATACTCTTGCCACATCAGCTCAGATGAACCACTAAAATCATTATCTCGCGTTGCTATGTACCATGCGCGCTGTTCTGCATCGATAATTACGTTGCATTCTTGTTCTATGCGATCAAAGTATTCATGCTCTTTGTCCGAGATATGAATATTTGGCAGCTTGACACGATATTCTTTTGCACCATACCAAGGATAAAAGTGGAACTTATAGTCCTTCTTAGTAAGCTCCTTGTCGCTATTCGCCTTATTTTTGGCTTGAATGCTCATATCATGGAAATCGCCTTCATCACCTTCTGCAGTAGATTCAATAATTACAATCCCTTCAGGGGAAACTGCGGGAATTGAACCTGTTTTTACTTCTTTGGCTTTTTTAGGGTATTGAGCACAGATCTTTCCATATTCAGATACATGTAGATATTGAAGTGTTAAACCACGTAAAGAGGTTGCTACTTTAATCGCACTGTTGTTATGTGAGAAAAGAAGCTCACTTGCACTATCTCTAGACAATGGGAATCTTGCTTTAATTTCAGGCGGCAGATTGTCGTATGCAAACTTTACTTTATCCCGGAACAAAGCGCTGGCTGTGTCCTTATCTTGAGCAATAATGCCTGCACGAATGTTTCCTTCACCAAATAAGCAACAATCTAAGAAATAAATAGCAATAGCTGTTGTGAAGCCCAATTGGCGGGCTTTTAAGATAATATTTCTATACCAAAGCTCACTTAAGAAATCGACCTGATGTTCATTTGGAATAAATGGGGCCTTAAGCCCATCTGTATCTTCATCACCTTTGATAAGGATTTGATATAAAAATCCACTTGTCAGACGCCACCAAGGATCAGACAAGTTTTTTTCAAGCTCGCCTGCATCCATAAAATTACCCTTTTGGTTTTAAAGTATTCCCGCTTGCACGTTGCAGTAATTCTTTTAAAGGATCAGAGAGATCATGCTCTACTTGTTCTTTAAATGCGCCAACAGCAATGTGTTTGCCCAATAATTCAAGGTTCTTCACCTTGTCAGGCCATTTGATTTTCTTAAGCCAGCCGACTTGTGTCTTATCCTCACCACGACCATCAAACTCTTCGATATTCTCAATGTTTGATACATATTGACGCCAGATAGGAGGCCATTCACTAATAGGTTTGAATGCGTAGTTATCGTCCATGATGTCTAAAACATCCATCTGGTCAATTTCTACAAGGCGCTTGAGCACATAGTCTGCATTCACATCAACGCGTTTGAGTCTCAGTCCATTTAGGTAGGCTATACGTTCTTGCACATCATCACGTTGCAGCACATCCCAAGCATGTTGTCGTGTTTTAAAGCCTACTGCTTCACCTGCTGCTTGAGAACTTAACGTTTTTAAATATTCGTGGCAGAACAGTTCATGACGCTCGTTCTCTAAAGGTTCTGCGCCTTTGATTTGTTCTTCCATCTATTTACCTCATTAAAAAACCGCCTCTTGGGCGGTTCGTATTATTCATCTAATGTTTTTTGAGCTTCTCGTATGAATTTTACCAATTCATTTCGTGCATTTTCATTAACACCGGTTAAACCTGCTGTTCCAGAACAAGCATGATTTAGAATCGCTACAGCAATTGCAGCCTTCCCTTTAATCTTTTCGCATTCAATTACAGTTTCAACTTCTATAGTATTCATTGTCATTTCTTAGTTTCTCATTTTATAAAGTGAGAAATATTAATAATATGAAATCAGCAACTATTCAAGCACATACTTAAGATCATCAGGGCACTTCAAATAAATACCAAGCTCTACATTGGCAAAAGCATGCAACT
The DNA here is from genome assembly GCF_044538485.1 of Acinetobacter sp. ABJ_C5_2. Taxonomy (NCBI): domain Bacteria; kingdom Pseudomonadati; phylum Pseudomonadota; class Gammaproteobacteria; order Moraxellales; family Moraxellaceae; genus Acinetobacter; species Acinetobacter sp. ABJ_C5_2. The sequence continues at coordinate 30,493 of NZ_JBIUCS010000019.1, forward strand.
TATAGCAGAACTCAGAAAACTGTTTCTTGGTTGCATCTCTTGAACGTACATGATCTTTGACAAACATTCTGACGATACGTTGATACTGCGCTGTGTGTATTTTCTTTTCTTCATCCTGAAGTGTTTTTATTACATCTCGATAAGCTATTACAGCCTCGTATGCTTCTTGCGTTTCTGCATTATCTCTAAGATAGATCTTCGCTAAAAACTTCTTTTTCATTTCATATTTGATTGACTCAGCACTATCTCCAGTACGCTTAGCCATTTCGCCAAACCACATATGCAGAAGCCTATTCTGAGCCTTTGAGCGATCTTTCTCTTGAGGTGCGATTAGAACTACTAGCGGCTTCCCTTCATTCGCTGCCTTTGCATGATTATTATTGAGATAACCAATTACATAGTTGATGTCAGAATGGTTTTTGATGACGAATCGTGGTTCCATTTTGACCTCAAAATAAAAAAGACGCTGTTAAGCGTCTTTAGTAATAGTTATTTCATCAACCTTGCGGAGAGTGGGTCAGCAAGTCCTGAAAAAGCTTCTGTTCCTCTTGTCCACTTAGTTTTTTATTACAGTACACATAGAACATTGCATCTGGATATTCAAATATATGGCGATAATATGTGCCTTTAACTGTATCAATTTCCAATGCTGCATTACATGGTAATATTTCATCAAATTTATATTCATTAAATTGCGTATTAAAGTTCGCTTCAAAATAATGGCACGGTTTCATTTTCTAGTTCTCAAGTATTTAAAGAGACTAGATAGTATCAAAACACCTCACCATCTTTAAGATTAAGCATCCGCTCTGTTTTTTCTAACCAACCATCAAACATCACTTCTGATTCTTGCCTTGTGCCTAATTGGTATGTGTCGAATAGGAAATGACACTTGTGGCAGAGAGGCACTGTAAAGGCATCTGAGGCTTTTATTCCTTTGCCCTTGCCATGCTTACCAGAATTAGAATGAGCCGCTTGTGAGTTAGGATAGCCACATCTAACGCAGGGTAATTTTCTTATTGCAGCAAGTCTCTTTAGACGATTTTTCATTGTTTTGGTTGTAGCAGGTTTAGCTTCATTTCTTTGTGAAAATGGCTCGAAATTCCTATCAGCGCTTTCTAAATGTTGAGCTTCAATCATTTGGTCCATAGTTTTTAGCATTTCTTGTCGCAGAGCTTCTTTTAATTGGATATGTTTCGTTATATCCATCTCAGGCATATACATTTGCATTCTCCAAAAAAGAAAACCCCGTCAAACGACAGGGCTATAAAGATTTAACTTGAACTATTGTGGTGACTTAAAGATGTCATCCTTAGAGTAGAAAACTATTGCCCCGTCAGCATCTATACTTGCAGCAGCAATACCCTCATGCATCATTTCATCTACAATTGAATCAACAATCCCTTTTATCTTCGGATCTGAATCCATTTGCTGATGTAGTTCTTGCAACTTTTCTGATGCTTCTTCAACAGCGAATAACTTCTTGATCTCTTCGGCTCTTTCTAGATATGGAGCCTTATATTGATTAAGAATATGTTGTAAGTTTGGGCTTTGGTTTTCATTATTCTTTTGCATAGTTATCACCTGCTAATATCTGAATCCATTATACCAAACTACAAACACTTAATCTTCCCACACTTTCTGCATTCTCTGATTGGATCTTCGTTGTAATCCAACTCATATTCCCAAACATGAAAACAGAATACTTGCCTGATGATTCGGAGCATGTGAACCTCCAAAAAGCTTTTTAGAAGCTTGTAGGCTGCGCAACACCACGAGTTAAAGCCATCAAACCTGTTTGCATATCAGTAGCACCAATACTAATCCAGCGTTGATCCAGTCCATTTGTTGCACGAAGCTTTGCAACCAACTCGCCCAATTCAGCACCTTTTGTTTTAATTTCATTCATCAAGTCGATTTCAGCTTGAGATAGGTCACGATAGCCTTTGATATGTTTATGTTGGTTTTCCATTCTTCTTCTCACTTTTCGATAGGCAATAAAAAAGCCCACGATTAAGTGAGCTTTTGAAATAACGCTAGTGAACCTGACTACTCAAGCGCACTATACCAGAAATATATCATTACGCGGTATACCAGTCAATAGTCTTAGATTTTTAAACGGTTGTCTCTTGAGTGGATAAAGAAACGACCACAGTTAATCATCATGTGTGCAATTGGCTTGCTTTGATTCGTTAATGAAGCGACTGCACTTAATGATCTATTCTCAACCTTATGCTTTATCAAGCACATCACTGCATATTTAGCCTGATAATCCACTGATTCCGATTTGAAGATACTTCGCAATAAAGCTTGCACTTGGTCTGCTTCAAAATCATTGATCTCACAACGAATGTAAGCCTTCCCTCTTGGCACTTCCTTACCCGCTTCACGCATCAACCAATAGATCTGATTGATATGCAATCCATCTGGCAAACCCCCTCCTTTCATGCGCACAGTTTCACACCAAGCGCCGAACTGCTCTAGCCATCCATCAATTGTGTATTTGTTCCAATCCATTACTGGTGTTACTACTGCCGCATTCATACCGTCACCCTAAATCATTAAGTACTTTTTAATTTCATCAATGGCTTCATCTGCACCGAAGCAGACTTTGCACATGTAACCTTGTTCTTCTAAGCGTTGGATCATGAGTCTTTGGCTTGGCTGTAACTTCCCCTTTTTAGCTTTCAACTCAATCCACAAGCCATGAATCTGACCATTGGGAACGATAAGCTGAAGGTCTGGAACACCAGCCTTCACTCCCAATTTCTTGAACTTTGCAGCTTCAATAATGTTTCTTGAGCCACCATTAGGAATATGGAACAGGTAATCACTCAAACAGCCTGAACCAAACTTCACACGATGCGCCCAACTCATGAGCGTCATCTGTTCTTGATCTTCTGTAGGCACTCTATTGAATCGCTTAGAACGAGCCGCCTTTTGTGATTGGACCCTTTGAGCCTCTTTGAATGTGGTCATTTCAGCTCCTTTTCCCAAGAAACATCATCCTCATGGACGAAATTAAAATCATCATCACTAAGGATTTTCCCGTGTCCTCTACTATTTTCAGATATTTCAGCAACTACAAAGCTGTCACCTATTTCGTATTTGGACTTACGCCCACAAAACTGTCGTGTGTTTTCATATGAGATAACTTCAACAAATTGGCCTTTTTTAATCATCAGTAGGGCACTCCAAAGAAATGGCCGTATAGCCCAAAAGAAAGAATCATCAACATAGCTACGCACATCCAAAACAAGAAAAACTGTATAGGGTTCATCCTTCCCCCTTGAGCACTTGCTCTACTGCATACATCATTAAACGAACATCGTCTTCATCATCGAATTGGTCATGAATTTTTAGAGCGGCATCCACCCGCTTTTGCAGATCATCTGCCTCATGTCTCACCAAGCCATAAGCAACCAACCTATCTCTTAGATTTTTATTTGCAACTTCAATATCACCTAATGCAACACTTAACTTATGTTCTAACTCCACAATTTTTGCTTGCTGCTCTTGCCAAGCCTCCCATTGCAGGCCAATTGCTAAAGGAACTGATCTACCTTGTCGACTTGGTATATACAACCTCCCCTTATGGAAAAATGCTGTTGTTCTGTGCTTTTGAATGCGCTGAATAAATCGTAATTCATGATCTTGAGTTGCACCAAAATCTTTCAGCTTTTCATAGTAAATACGTTCACCATCCACAACATATGAGGCACAAGTTAGGCATTGCTCAGACTGTTCTTTGCAAACTGGGCATGCTCGGAAATCTTTAAACTCACTCATGGCTGGCTCCTTCACTGCATTCAATACACGTTCAACTGTGCGCTTAGCTGCTGCCTCTGCTTCGGCCTTTATCTTTTTACTTCGTTGCCATTGTTCAAAATTCATCCCCGCCTCCGTATATTGATTCGTGGTCGCGGATGGCTTGCTTCAAACGATCTGATTTATAACCATCTGGAACATATGCTTTTGCACCTTCTAAGCCACCAAGCTTTTTAACTAAATCCAAAGACTCTACAAGGCGCTTGAGGTCATCCAATCGCATAAAGCTAGGCAATTTCTTGCGAATGTTTTCATCAAGGTCTGTGTTGTGTTCGCTGATAAACATGCGAGCGTCATCAGTCATGTGCGTGTAGTAATTAGGCAAGCCGCTTAACACATGTCTCGCCTTCTCCACCCCGTACTCACGAATAAACTGTTCTGGTTTCATTGGCTGCGCTCCTTAAACTCTTTAAGCTGTCCTTTGCGTCGTAGGTTGATGTACTGTAGTGCTGCCGCTCTTGTCTCATCAGTACGGAAGCCATGGTTATATGCTGAACGTAACGACATCATGTCCTTGTAGTTCATTAATTCTTTTACGGGTTTCATACCGCCTCCTTGTAACGTTTAGTCATGGCTTTAGCTACGTTTCCTTTGTGCAAACAATTAGCTACCGCCCAAGCATCAAGACATGTATCGCCCTTGAACTCTTCATCCATCATTGACAGCCACTCTTCCTTAGCACCTTTCCATCCTTTGGTTTTAAGTCCTTGCCCTTTGTTCACATAGCAATCTGAATAACCGTTAATGAACTCTGATAGCTTCATTGGTGTATCGATACGGAATCCACGCTCTACAATTCCTTCCTCACCTGAATCCTTCTTGATCTTTGCGAAGAAAGTCACGCCATAAGTTTGATGATTCGGAATAGTCCCGAACTGTAGTGCTGTAAGTAATGAACCTTGGTAAATCTTCATAAGCACTGGTAATGGCAACTGACCACTTGTATCACCTGTTTGCTTTTCGTATTGCTCTACGATTTCAACTGCATTGAATACATTCCAAGAGAGTTGATAGTGCTGAGCTTTATTTGGTTTACGCTTTCTCATGCTTTTAGCTCCCCTTTAACGTTTAGCAAGTCCTTTGCAAATTGAGTTGCCTTGTAAGTTGCGTATGAATCCTTTTCCAAATACCCGCTTTGAATTAATTCCTGTACATAGCATTGAATGGTGTTGTTCGGAGCATCCAACACATACTCATGCAAATCCTTCATTGTGAAAGGTTGCGTTGCATGAGTAGCGAACAACAAAATGTCAAAAATGTTTTGGAATGCCTTAACTCGTTTTATTGCTTTCATGCTGCGATTCCTTCTTCTCGAATAGTTGCGAATCGGCAGATATCTAAGCGGTCCATAACTCGAACAACACCTTTCTTGCCATGACGATTTTTTGCAACGATTAATTCAGTAACACCTGATGGCAGGTCATCTTCACCAATGATTGGATTCGCTAGGATGATTTGATCTGCATCTTGCTCTATCTGGCCAGATTCCTTTAGATCAGACGCTTTAGGGCGCTTCCCTTTCTCAGACTCGCGGTTAAGCTGTGCTAATGCGATAACCGGGCAATCGAACTCTTTAGCCAATGCTTTTAAATCACGGCTAATAGAACTCACTTCCTGGTAACGATCTTTCTTGCTTGGATCACGTACTAATTGAAGGTAATCAATTACGATGCAACCGAGTTTCTTGTACTTGCGCTTAGCTTTACGTGCATATGAGTGAATCTCAGCAATGGTCGGCTTTTGCTTATCTTCGGTATGAATTGGTAACGCGCTGAAACGTTTTTGAGCATCTGCAAATTTGGCTAACATCCCATCGAATAGTTCTGCGTTGTGAATATTGTCATATGGGATTTGCGTTAAAGCGGAGATACAGCGGTTTGTGAACGTCTCTACATCCATTTCCGCAGATACAACCAGTACAGGCTCGTTGTATTGCACTGCTGTTTGAATTACCAACATTTGTGCCAGTGTTGATTTACCTGAACCAGGACGACCACCGACAATGCAGAAGTGACCTTTTTGAATTAATCCTACTAAGTTGTCCAGGTGAGTTAAGTTGAACTTTACGCCTGCGTATTGCTTGTTAGCTTTAGCCTCAGCCTTTTGAATCAAACGGTCTGTAGCGCGGCTCATTGCTTCTTCAAAAGTGAAGCTGGTTTTCTCAACTTCGTTTGAAGTTTTCTTTCCATCTAGGATGCTTTCAGCCGCAATGTGAACGTCAGGGATTGTTAGGTCTTTAGCAATCTCTGCAATGCTTTGCCCGATATGCTCAACTTCACGATGTGCCTTGAACTTATTCAACTCAGCAACATAAGACTCCAGGTTGTAAAAGCTTGAGGGCGCTTCACTGCTCATTTGAAGTAGGTATTCAGAACCGCCCATCAAATGAATTACGTTTTTCTGCTTAAGCTGCTGCTCAACCATTACAAAGTCATACGGCTTGTTTTCATTGGCAAGGTCAGCAATTGCCTGGAAGATTTGCTTATGGCGTTCTGGAAAGAAACACTCAACATCAAGATCATTGCTTACAACATCAAACGAGTTGCCCACAGTCATTAAAGCTGCAAGAACTGCTTGTTCCATAGGGATGTTATGAATATTCGACATTACCAATCCCCCATATCAGCTTGAAGGTTTTCAGGATTGATAGCTTGAGTGTTATTTTGTTCTGCTTGCTTGAAAAGTTTTTCAACAAGCTTGTAATCACGCTTAACCCACTTCACAAAGTTTGAATACATTTGAGTGCTTGTTACTACACCAGTGTGAATTTTGCTTTCGTAGTGAGGATTGATTTCAAGTAGCAATTCTTCAACTTGAGCTTGATTGATTTTTGGTAATCCAGATCTTTGCATCCATGAATTGAGTTGATGTAGATCCGGTTTCCAAATATTGAGAACTTCATCAACTGGATTTTCTTGTTGCTCACTTTCTTTTAAGTTTATTTTCTTTTCTTTTACAGAGTGACATTTGATGTTACTAGTACCAGTAACATCTGATGCTACTAGTCTAGGTGCATTTGATGTAACTACTTTAGATGTACCAGTAACATCTGATGCTACTAGTTCAAGAGATAATCTCTCTTCAAAAGTCACTTCATAACTTGTAGCTTTACCCAAAGTTTTAGTGATTTTTACTAGGTTGTATTTAGCTAAATCAGACATAGCTTTTCTGACAGTTCTTTTGTCTTTAAAGCCTGCTAATTTTAAAATTAAGGACTCGCCAATAGCTTTGTTTTCCTCATGGAAGCCTTTGATGTGTCTATTGAGTAAAACTAGACACTTAATTGCTTCACCACTTAAAACAGCCAAATACCCCTCATCACAAACAAAGTTAGGCAATGGTGTGTACCCATCTTCTTTTTTGGACATGGCTTTTTGCTCAATTCTTTTTGCTGTGCTTGGATGAATGTCTACATTCTCCAAAGGCAAAACTTTTAATGCACCCATCAAACACCCCACAAAACATAATTACCGAGTTCAGCTTTAGCCTTAGCTACAGCAGACGCAGTTATGAGTGAAGGTTGACGTACATAAGCCTCAACCGCTTTTTGAAACAAACTTATCTTTTGATTTAGTTCTGTTTCTGCTAATATTGAATAGTTCATTTGGTTCGCTCCGATTGAACACTGAGCCTGATCCACGAAATCAGGCTTTTTTATTTGAATAAAATCCGCATGTACTCTGGTGAAGTGAATGCTTGTGCCAACATCACACGAGTTGCCTCAGCAATTTGAGGTGAGCAATACACGTCATTTTCTGGAACTACTTTCAAACCAAGCGCTGTCAACAAAAAGCTAATAAATTCAATCTCTGTAAATCCATGAGACTTCTTTTCTGTTTTCATTCTTGAAAGCGTGCTTGCATCCACATTTACCTTCTCAGCCACATGTCTTTGATTGCTGGAATTAAGTGCTTGCAATATGAGCGATTCGTTATTGCTAGCGCTTGCAGGTAATTCATTTGATACTTTGCTCATGAAATTATTCCTAAGCGGTTAAATGAGCTTTCTTTCTGCTCGTTGGGAGATTTGCTTCAACATTTAAAAAACGTTGGTAGCTGTTAGGAACGCCATTTGATCTCCAAAGTGAGATAGTGCTCTTGTCAAATCTCAAGAGGATTGCTAGTTCGGCATCGTTTTTACAGCCGTATCTCACAAGAAGATCATCAACGGTAAATTGGAAAAGGTTCATATCGTTAAACTCTTAGAATGTCTAAGTTTAACTAATTAAACAACAATGTTTAAGACCTTGTCAACTAGAAAGTTTAAACTTCTAAACATTATTTAAATTGGTTTTCTCCCATGATTGAGACTGTTGCAGACCGCATAAAAATGCGTATGGAAGAGCTTGCAGTTAAGCAAGTCGATTTGATTAATAAAAAAGTAGCAAGCAAAGGAAGTATTTCACTCTGGCTATCTGGCGGAGCTGTGCCGAGTGGTGAAAGACTTATTAAATTAGCAAGAGAATTAAGTACTTCTGAAGAATGGATAATCACAGGTAAGGGCGACAAGATTAGTCGCACTACCGATGATATAGACCTTACTCCAATTGCTACAGTAAGCTCTGCCCCAGTATTATCATGGAATCAAGTAAGTTCGTGGACTGGTATGGATGCTTTAGAATTACTTGGCACAGAGCAAAAATTGCCATTAGTGCCAGATGCAAGTGAAAAGAGTTTTTATTTAATTGTTAAGGGGATAAGTAATAAGCCGTTTTATAATGAGGGTGAATATATTTGTATTGATCCTACATATAATTTGGATGAAATCGAAACTGGGGAAATGGTTGTAGTTAGTAATGGTAAAGATGCATTCTTTATGGTCTTTATTCGAAGTGAAAATAACATTTACTTCAAGGCTCTAAATGAAAAATGGGAGCCAAATTTGCTTCAATTCAAAAATGATTACACTTTAGTTGGCAAGTATGTTGGATCATACAAACCAGCAGTTAAACATAGTTTTATTTAATAGTTTAATTCATTGCCGCCTTCGGGCGGTTTTTTTATGCCTAAAATTTAGGAAATCAAACAATGAATAATTTTCATGTTTAATTTATTAAACTTTCCTCTTGACTAAAATGTTTAATTGATTAAACTAAAACTCACCAGATAACAAAAAAGTCCCAGACATTCGACCGACGGGACTTTTACTCAATGAGTGAGAAGATTATGACACAGAAAAAAGAAACAATCACTAGCTACAAGGGCTTTAACAAGAACCTTCAATGCCGTGGCTTCCAATATGAAATTGGCAAGACTTTTGAACATAAAGGGAAAGTAGAAGCTTGTGGTTCTGGCTTCCATGCTTGTGAATATCCTTTAGATGTATTTGGTTACTATGGTCCGGGTGAATTAAGCCGCTTTGCTGTAGTTGAACAATCAGGCGATCTAAGTCGAGGTGATGATGATACAAAGGTTGCTAGTAAATCAATCACAATCAAAGCTGAAGTAGATATTCCATTTCTAGTTAAAGCTGCAATTGAATACACAACTTCTCGCTGCGAACCAATTAAAGAAGACTCTCCCGCTTTCACGGATAAAAATCGTGGTCAAGCTGTTGCTACTGGCAACAGGTCAGCAAGCTCTGCTACTGGCAACAGGTCAGCAAGCTCTGCTACTGGCGACAACTCAGCAAGCTCTGCTACTGGCTACAAATCAGCAAGCTCTGCTACTGGCTACAACTCAGCAAGCTCTGCTACTGGCAACTGGTCAGCAAGCTCTGCTACTGGCAACAGGTCAGCAAGCTCTGCTACTGGCAACTGGTCAGCAAGCTTAACAACCGGGCACTATTCTGAAAGCCAAATCAAAGATCAAAAAGATGATCAATATGGGGTAGCAATTTCTACAGGTTATGAAGGCAAAGCTAAGGCATCTGAAGGAAGCGCAATTGTTTTAACTCATAGAAATTCAGATGGTGAAATCCTCCATATTCGAGCATCAAAAGTTGGCGAAAACGGTGTAAAGGCAGACACATGGTATCAGCTTGATGCTAATGGTCAGTTCGTGGAGGCATAACCATGACTGAGAAGCAATTAATAGCAAAGCTGATCAAGAATCAGAACCGCAAGCAGACGATTAGACATTCTAACTCTGGCTTAGTTGCAGCAAGTGTATTTGTCCTCTTGGCTTTCCTTTCCTTTGCCCTATTCAAAGCTGATGCAAATGAAGTTGAAAAGCATCACGAGTATGTCAGCGTTCAGGTTGAGGGGGTGAAGTGATGGAAATCCGTATCGGTAAAGAGTGGGTTATTCAATCTTCTGGCAATGCAATGAACATCATTCTTGCGAAAGTTCCTCAAGACTTGCAGGAAAGCACAGATCCAATTGACCCAATTCGTTTAAGTCAGAAGTTTTATTACTCAACCATTTTTGGTGCCATTACAGGTGTTTTTAAACTTGGCATAGCTGACTCAGAAGCTCGCACTTTCCAAGATTTGGAAAAGGAAATACATCGTATAGCAAAGGAATGTCAGAAGGCATTTGACGCAGCTAAGGAGCCCTCTCATGGATAACTACAAAATCAAAGTTAAAGATGAAGCTGAGAGCAAAGAGGCTCAGGAGTTGTTGTTCAAGTTAGGTTACGTTTGGGCAGATACCAAGTGTCAGACTCCAATGAAATTTACCACCTCTTGCATCTACTCAGGATTTGAAGATGGTGAACTATGTTGTGATTACTATGATGAAAATCCTAATCACCAAGAACTCACCCTCCCTCAACTCCGCGACCTTGTTGTGTTGAAGCGTAATGATATTAATGACGCCAACTGGGAAACTGAGGGTGGTGATCAGATATTTAAAGACTCAAACAACAAATCTTATATCTATCGCACAGATGGTTGGGATGAATTGCAACGTCATGAAATGCGCCAAGCAATGTGGGAAAAGCCAAAAGCAATTGCAAAACCCCAAGACCCAGCCTTGATTAGTGGTCGTGAAGCTTGGTTAGCGTTTTTTGATGGACTTCATGTTCAATGGTCAGGAAGTGATAGAGAAGCATGGTTCAATTTCAAAGAGGAAGACTGGAATACACAATCATTGAAAAATGATGGATTTATTTTCCGTCTCAAACCACAAACCATCAAGGTTGAACTTGAGCTGCCGAAGCCTTTTGTGCCTAAAGACGGTGATGATTGCTTTATTGTTGATAGTGAACAAGAAGATGGGTTCTATCGTTTTACATATAGCGAAAATTCAGGCTTCCACCAAAACTTTATTCAGTTTGGTGCCTACAAAACAGAAGACGACGTTAAAAAGGCAGTAGAGCAACTCAGAAAGATACGAGGTGCCTCATGATTATTGCCCTTTTAGATATCGTGCTACTTAACCTCATCTTGGCGGTTCACTGGGGGATTATCTAATGAATATGTTAGCCCTTAAACCAGAGTTGCTGTGCCCTTCTTTTCCAATGCTTCAAGTGTCTGGTGAGTTTGAAGTTAAAGACAACACAGTTTCATTTGTGTTGGAAAGTGGCTGTGCAACTTTGAAATGCAAAATTGTTGCTGATGTTACAAAACAAGTTCGTGTGGTTGGTTCTCTTATGAATCCAGAGGACAGCAAGGATCAGTTTTACGACCAACTCGTAGTAGATGATCGCACACATGTTGAAGTCGTTGGCACTGAATATGTAGAGACACCAATCGGCCTTCTATTTCAACTTACATCAACACAAGTTGCTGAATTAAACGAGCAGCTTAAATACTACGCCGAAGAATTGGCAGATGAAGAAGCGGGAGTGGTGTGATGCAAGTACATGAGAAAAGAAAACTACTTGAAGCCATGGATGTGCTTATCCGTCGTCCTACTGCTGGCACCGATTTTACGCTTGCTGAGGCAATGGCTTACTTCAAGATGCTTGTAGAAGAAATGACGCAAGGCGGAGTACGTGTTGATTATGTGCCTGTTGAAGAAAAAATCAATGAGTTGAGAGGTTGGTGATGTCTAAACGCGCCCTACTCCATAAGTCAAAACTAGAAGCATTCAAGTCCTGGCTTATTGAAAACCAAATTCAGTATCGAGAAGGCAAAGGTGATTTTCAGGTTCTGCAAGTTGAAGTGAAAGATAGGTTTTACCCAATCTATGACAGGTTCCAGGGTGACCACTTAACAACTCAAAGAGAACTAATACCTTTAGTTAAAAGATACATAGCAAGTGAAAAGAATTAGGAGAAGATTATGAATGCGCCAGTAAACGGAACACTTATTACTACACAGATTGCAAACGTTGCTGAAACTCTTGGCTTGGTAAATGTTAATCCACAAGAGTTAAAAGAAACTCTGATTCAAACAGCTTTCCGTACTGAAACACCTGCGACTGATGCACAAATGGCTTCTCTTTTGATTGTTGCTGGTCAATACAAGTTGAACCCATGGACTAAAGAAATCTACGCTTTTCCAGATAAAAACAAAGGGATTATTCCAGTTGTTGGCGTAGATGGTTGGTCTCGAATTATTAACGGAAACTCTAATTTTAATGGTATGGAATTTAAGTTTTCAGAAAATATGGTTCAAATGGAAGGCGCGAAAGTTGCTGCACCTGAATGGGTTGAATGCATTATCTATCGTAAAGACCGTGACCACCCTACTGTTGTTCGTGAGTATTTAGCCGAGTGTTATCGCGCACCTTTCAAGTCAAAAACTGGATATGTTGTTGAAGGACCATGGCAGAGCCATCCTTCTCGCTTCTTGCGTCACAAAGCAACTATTCAATGTGCACGTTTGGCTTTTGGATTTGTTGGTATTCACGATCAAGATGAAGCGGAACGTATTGCTGAAAGTGGTCAACCTATTAAGGATGTTACGCCAGATACTGCTGATAATCGCCCGACTCTCACAGAAGAACAAATTGAGAAAGCCATTCAAAAAATTCGTAATGGTAAAAGTGATATTGAAGCACTTAAACACCACTACAACTTGAGTGAAGAACAACTCAATTATGTACAAACACAAACGGAGGTCTTAGAACATGATCCCGTTTAGAGCATCGGGTGTTGGTAAGCTTATGGCTTACCCTGAAAAAGACACCATACCAGAAGGCGCGCTATCACATATTTATGAGATAGCAAGCCAGATCCTTTTAGATTGGCAACCTGAATTAACTACACCAGAAATTGAGAAAGGGAAAGTTGTAGAAGACCAGAGCATTGCCCTACTTAATCAAGTGACTGGCAACTTTTATGTGAAGAATAAGACACGTATCACAACTGACTTATTCACAGGTGAATGGGATATAGACGAGCAAGAGGAAGACATCATTATTGATATCAAATCGGCTTATTCAAAAAAAACATTCCCAATTGAGATTAAGGCTGGTGATAAGAAGTTGTATGAGTGGCAATTAGATACATACATGTTAAATCGGGATATGAATAGATCTGCAATTGCTTACACCCTTGTTGATACGCCTGATTATCTGATTAAGAAGTACGAGAACATTGACTGGCACGTGGTTGGTCATATTCCACCAGAAAGACGAGTAACCATGTTTTACAAAGAGCGTGATGCAACTCGTGAAAAACAACTAATTAGACGCGCTGAGATTTGCCAAGACTTACTTTGCGAAATCTTAGACAAGAAAGGCTTTAAGTTTGAGGTGGCAGCATGATGAAGTTCATACCCGACACAATGTCTTTCCCCTTCACTGTTTGGATGAGTGAAAACGGATTCTATCCATCACATAAGAAAGGTTTCATTGTGCTTAAGAAAGGCAATGAAGTGGCAAAGATTTCAACTAAAGAAACTGAACATGGCTTTGCAATGAATGAAGTATGTCAAAAGAAATTCGCATCATTTTGCAGAGCTTGGATGAATAGAGACAAACAATTTGTTGATCAACTGCGTATGCGCGGCATGGCGAAAATGAATCAACTTAGTTATCAGCAGGTGGCAGCATGACAGATTTAAATAAGTTAAGAAGTGAGTTTGAGAGTGATTTAGCAGAGCACTTAATCGAGCGTGATTCCAACGGTTTTTATCTTAATGATGAGATTCAAAATTATTGGGAAAAACATCTACTAAAAGCAAAGATTGAGAGGCTCAAAGCAGAGCTTGAAAAAGCCAAAGCTCAGGCGGTGCCAGATCAAACTATCAATGAAATTCAATCATGGGTAGCTGTTCAGTCTATACAGGCAATGGAATTAGATGGAGAGGAATTTGTTGTTGGAGCTAATGAATTAGCAGAATTTATTGAGAAGTTAGTTAAAAGCGAATCGGGAGCTGAGGGATGAGTGAAAAAGCATTTAAAGATTTAAAAATTCAATTCCATATGGCAATTGGTATTGCAAATGCCACTAAGAAAGATTTCTACCCTCTTAGTGAATTCATTGATGAAGATGACTGGAATGCAATGGATGAACTGCAAAAGGAAATGTTTATTTCTGATTGCGCTAATGATTGGAGTGAAAACTATTTAGATTTAGGAGGTTGGGTGGAATGAGTGAACTCAACTTTGAGCAACTTTATTATATGGCACTTCAAAATGCGCCCAAGAAACGTAAGCATGATGCCAATTGGGTGCATGTTTGCAGATTAGGCCCAGGGTCAGCGAAAGCGCGCCAGATTTGCAAACACTTTGGAATAGACCCAGAAGGCACTCAATTAGAAGTTAAAGCGGAAAGTAAGGAGGGGTAAATGGGAGTATTAAAATTACGTCCAGAAGAGAGGTTACAACAACTTATAGATTCTGGTGCAAGTTTAGTTAGTACGAACGATGCTGCTAAAGTTCTCGGATATAAACCAAACACTTTAAGAGTTTGGGCTAGCCGCGGGTGTGGAGATTTAACTCCAGTCATGACAAAAAACGGAGCGCGCTGGCGATTAACCGATCTCCGAAATCTTGTAGGGGCTTAGGCCCCTTTTTCTTCATCTAATATTTCCGCTTCAGTTAAGATCCAATCTTCAATTCGTTGATGATGAATTCTAAGTAAATCAACTGGTCGATCCTTATAGTGCTTTTCTTGGGTCGCACTTGGTTTATGGCCCATGATTTGAGCTACTACCCCTGCTGGAACATCTAGCCACTCTGTTAAGTTACTAAACGAACGCCTTAAATCATGGATGGTAAAACGCGGTAAACCCTTCTCTTTTAGATGTTGATAGTATTTTTTACGTACATCGGTTACATATCCACAATCAGACTGAGTAGACCAAAAAACATAATTAGATTCTGGATGCTTAGGAAGGCTCAACAGTAGTTTTTCTACATATCTTGTCATTGGAATAATTCGATAATCTTGATCGACTTTATCCCATACTTTTATAGTTTTCCATTTAAAGTCTAACAGGTGATATTCAAGCCCTCGCATCGACTCAGAGCGTGGGCCAGTTAGTATGGTTATTTGTAAAAATGCTCTATGCATTATGTTAGGCAAATCATTAACTGCTTTAAACCAAGTAGCTAACTGATTTCTTTGTATTGCCTGTTTTTTAGCTTTTACTGTAGGAACAACTTTACGTACGCGCTTAGATTTATGAGCTTCCTCATTAACAATCTGTGAATAAACTTCATGTTCCATACACCAGTTAATAAATGCTCTTAATGTTCTAAATCCTAATGCAGCGCGAGTAGGTCTGGTTTTGGCTTCTTCAATTTGCCAATAAATAATAAATTCAGCATTAATTTCATATAATGGTTTATCTAATAATGAGGCCAATACACCAGGAATAGTTAAACCTGAACCTCTTTTTTTCTTTTCGCCACCACGATGTATTAATGTGTAATGATCATCAATATAACGATCACTCCACGCTGTTTTATTTTCCTCTACATATTCTAAATAGGCTGTCTCAAATCTAATTTTCTTTTGCTCTTGGAAATCTGAATATTCACTATTCTTTTCGTTCTCTTCAGCTTTGCTCCGTCTTGGATCAATGCCCTGGTCACAGAGTTGTTGCAATCTTCTCGCTTCTTTCCTGGCATCATCTAAGGACCAAACAGTAACGCCACCGATAGTTATACGAATAGATTTTCCAGATACCCGACTTTGAAAGATATAAGATCTATTCTCATTCTGTGTTACCCTAACGGATAAGCTCGGTGTATCACTATCCCAATAGAAAACTTGGTTCTTTCCTTCAGCTGGTGGATCAAATTTTAAAACTTTAACGGAAGTGAACTTAGTTTTCATAAAGGGGGTTACATGGGCGACGTGTAAGCAGTATGTAAGCAAATTAATTCAATAATAGTCAACACTAATCAATACCAAATATTAGTAAGCAACTGTTTTAACTAAAATTAAATAAATTTAATAAGTAATGATCAACAGTAATAAATACTTTTATTGTAGGACTCATAATCCGTTGGTCCACAGTTCAAGTCTGTGTGGGCCCACCAAATACAAACCCCAAAAACCTACAGTTTTTGGGGTTCTTTAATTTTAGGCATCTAAAAATATACTGCCGAATATCACTACATTATTCAAAAATTGGTCGCTTAAACTTTAAAAGATCTTTACCTATTTCCATATTTTTAAACATTCCCTTTAGTATTTATGATTGTTATAAATTATTGAGTTAATTATTTGATATATTCTTAAGCCAAATTCTGTTTAGGAATTGATTTCGAGTTTTCCATTTGAATATCCCAAAACTTTTCCCATAAATCACAATATTCAAGACATAAGTTTTCTAAATGAACATAGTCTTCTTCTGTACAAGCTTGCATCAAAATAAACCATAAATCTTCTTCATGATCATCATCTGCTGCCTCAGCAGTTTCATCTTCGGATACCCCATGAACATGGTAATACCCACCGCCCTCGACCTCTATACCGACAGCACTGGTTGCTCTTCGCAAAGGCGGACTATATAAAATAACTTCTTCTTCTGCTACTGCCAGTAAAGCGGAAACAGCTTTATAGTCGTTGTAAGAGTTTTCTAAAAACTCTCTTACTTGATATGCAATGCTTGTTGGCTTATAACTTTGGCGCTCTTCCTCCGTTACTCCAAAATCATTAAGCACATCTTCGAATAATGGATAATGAGCATATTCAGGGTTTCCCTGATAGTAACCATCTCGGTCAGCTCCGGGTCTAAATCCAAACTCATCAAATATATTCAGACTTAAAAGAAAACGTGGGAACATTTTTGCCCCTGCATGCAATCTAGGCTCTAATTGCTTTGTTTGATACTGAGCCATTAATAAAGCATCTGTGAATGTTTGTACGATTGCATGGCGATATTCCAAATGAATACGCTTTAAATTTTCTTTATTAATCTCTCCATTATTTAAAGTTTCAATTGCAGGATGATGAGATACCGGATGCTGCGCAATCTTCGCTCTTAATTGAGTTAAAAAATTAAGATTTTTATCCCAAAGTTCAGCTGAAATGCTTTGTTTCATCCCTGCGAGTGCCTTTTTCCTAGGATTATTAAAGTTCTCAAATTTTTTAGGCATAATCCACGCTCGTTAAACTTATTAAAGTTCTTTGGTTTTCCATATTTTATTTTAAAAACAAAGAGTTATACCAAAAATAAAACTCCTTTTATCAAAAATCCATATTAGAATTAAAATCATACGAAATCAAATAGAATATTTAAAAAAAGTTAAAAATAATGCTTATTATTTTTATAATATTAACTTGAATCAAATTATGTTTTTGATTATGATCAATTTGATTAAAAATTTAAAATCTATGTAAAGTAATAATTAGTTTTAACTATATGGAACAGTAATGTCAAAAAAAGAAGATATTATAAATACTGCTTTAGATCTTTTTAACCAAATCGGTTATAACGCTACAGGCGTAGATAAAATTATTGCTGAATCAAACGTCGCGAAGATGACTTTCTATAAATACTTTCCTTCCAAAGAAAGTTTAATCATGGAGTGTCTACATCATCGAAATATTAATATACAAAATTCAATTTATGAAAAATTAAATCTACATCCAGATGCTGAGCCACTTGAAAAAATACATCTTATTTTTAACTGGTATATTGACTGGATTAATAGCGAAAACTTTAATGGTTGCTTGTTTAAGAAGGCATTTATTGAAGTATCTAAACAATACACCTCAATTCGTGAACCATTTCAAGAATATACAAATTGGCTTATCAATTTACTCAATAGTTTATTAGTAGAGTTAGATATTAAAGACCCTACTCCGCTTACTCATATCATCATCTCGATTATTGATGGGATTATTATTGATGGAACCATTGATAAAGAATTGATTGATCCTGTAAAAAAATGGAGATATATCGAGTATTTAATTAAAACAGAGAATTCATAGTATTTTTAATATATAAAAGATTACCTTAAATTGATTTATTATATATTTTTCTATTGGAGAGTTAAAATATAATATTAATAAATATAAATTTTATTAAATATTTCAATTTAAAAATTAAAATAAATAAAGTTTAACATGTTGATAATTTTCTACCTTTTTAGACCAACTCATATTAGAATTCCGCAACCTTATTGTCTCCCACGTCTCTATGAAAAAGTTTTTAGGCAATTCTATCTTCAAAGCAGTTGGTTGGACCTATGATGTAGATCCTACAATTCTTGAGAAAAAACAAGTTATTATTGGGTTTGAGCATACTTCTAACCTAGATGCGATCTTATCAATCGCTATGTTTCAAATATTAGATTTAAAGATTCATACGCTAATTAAAAAAGAGCTTTTTAAAGGGCCAATGAAGCCCATACTTGAGAAACTAGGTGGCATTCCTGTAGACCGCAAAGCAAGCAAAGATATTGTGTCTCAAATGGTCGAAAAATTTCAAAGTAATGAGACCTTCAATCTAGTCATTGCCCCTGAAGCAACTCGTGCAAAAGATGGATCTGAGCGTAAGCCTATTCGTACAGGTTTCTGGCATATTGCAAAAGCTGCGAATGTTCCAATTGTACTCATGTATGCAAATGCAAGAACAAAGAAAGGCGGTATTTTAGGTAAGATTTACCCTTCCGATTTGCAAAAAGATCTTGAAACAATTAAAGAACTTTACGCGCAATATGATATTGATGTGAAGATTAACTAATTTTTTCTGTAACAACTTTAGGGACTATTTTTTACTTAAATTTAGGGCCTCTAAGCTTACTTAATTGGTTAACAAAACATAGGACAACAGTTTTCAAGAAAACCATGCCTATGATAATATTCTGGCACTTTTGCATTTTTTAATTTTTGGAGTTCACTTCCATGGCGGGTCATTCTAAATGGGCCAATATTAAGCATCGTAAAGCTAAACAAGATGCAAGTCGCGGTAAAGTTTTTACTAAATATATTCGTGAAATTGTGACTGCTGCCAGACTTGGTGGTGGAGATGCTGCTAGCAACCCTCGCCTTCGTGCTGTTGTCGAAAAAGCACTTTCTGTCAACATGACACGTGACACCATTAACCGTGCAATCCAACGCGGTGTTGGTGGTGAAGACAATGACGATTTAAAAGAAGTAACTTACGAAGGTTATGGTGTTGGTGGTGTTGCTGTCCTTATTGAAACAATGACAGATAATCTTAACCGTACAGTTCCAGATGTACGTCACTGCTTTAGTAAAACCAATGGTAACTTAGGAACTGCGGGTTCTGTATCTTACCTATTTACTAAACGTGGCGAAATTACTTTTGAAGATGTGTCTTTAGAAGACAAAATCATGGAAGTTGCTTTGGAAGCAGGTGCAGAAGATATTGAAGTTTCAGAAGATGAAATTTTAGTTATCACCTCACCAGAAACTTTTGGTGAAGTTCAAGATGCTCTTGCTGCTGCAGGCTTAAAATCTGATAACGCAGAAGTTGTGATGAGCCCATCAACAAAAGCTGAAATTACAGATATTGACCAAGCAAAACAAATTCTTAAAATGATCGATATGTTTGAAGATCTTGATGATGTTCAAAACGTTTATACAAACGTTGAATTCTCAGATGAAGTTTTAGCTCAATTAGATGCTTAAACAAAACATTGAAATTAAAAAAACGCACCGATTGGTGCGTTTTTTTATAGTTTATTGAGTAAGTTATAACAGTTAAATACATTGTACTCTTTAATGACAAAACTCGAATGTAGAGCGACTACATTGTCAATTTTACCAATACGTCTTAATAAAATTTCGCTGTAGTCATCCATATTACGTGCCACTAATTCAAGAATAAAATCGGCACTTTGGCCCGTCACTAAAAATGCATTTGTAACTTCAGGAATCGCTTCAATTTCAGAAAGAAATTTATCAAAGGTCTCACTATCATGTTTACTTAAAGAGACTTGTAGCAAAATATGCAAGGTAAAACCCAATTTGCTAAAGTTAATTTCTCTTTTAAGCTGCCCCATGATATTAGCTTCAATCAAATGCTTAATGCGGCGATGAACAGAGCTAACTGAAAGATTAATCCGTTCTGAGAGCTCATTCAAATTCAGGTCTTCATGAGACAAAATTTCCAGAATTTGTTTATCAAAACGGTCTAACTCCATTCTTTTCTCCAATGAGCTCTTTTTAGGTTAACAGTATATCCTAAAGCTAAGTCTACTTTAAAAAATCAAACCCAATTAAAAAAAGAATTAAGCTTTACTTCAATATCTTGACTCAACACTGTGCCTGTTAACTGTGCAGTGGTATGACGTTTATAGCGCATTTGCAATCATTCATCATCTTATATCTCTTCAACATTTCTCTTAATGCATCAAAGAAAGACCATCGCATCTTAGAAAATCTAAAGTTTCTTTAATAAAATCAATAAGTTTATATAATTTTAAAAAGTTGGCACTGTTTTTGTTATGCACATACGGGAAAACTTTATCCGATGTGGGGAATGCTTGTGAAAAAAATCAAAACTTTAGTTCTTGCGATGAGTACTGTCAGCCTAACAGGTGTAGTTATACCTGCTCATGCTGCTACTGATGCAGAAGTTAATGCTTTACGTGATGAAGTAAAGGAGTTGAAACAACTCGTCCAGAAACTATCTGATCAACAAAAAACAGTTTTATCGGTTAGTGCTCCAGCAACAACTCCCGTAGCACCAGCTACTCCTCCTGTATCAAAACCAGGTTGGATGGCAATGACGGATGGACAAACCCAAGTTAAGCTTTATGGTAGTGTCCGTGCAGATGCAACCTATGACTTTAAAGGTTCAAATGGCAGCATTTCAAATGGCGCTAACTATCCATTAAATAAAGATGATCCGAAACAAGACTCACTAAATGTATCTGCTGCAACTTCAAGAATTGGTCTAGACATCACTCGACCTACTCAGTACGGAGATTTAACCGGAAAAATTGAAGCCGATTTCATGGGTGGAAATGGCGATAATGGTAATGGTACCTTCCGTGTTCGCCATGCCTATATGTCTTTAGGAAAATGGTTAGCTGGTCAAACAACTTCACCTTTTGTAAATACAGATACATCACCAGAAACAGTAGATTTTAATGGCGCTATTGGTACAGGAACAACGCGTACTGTACAAGTCCGTTATACTCAGCCTATTGATGCACAACAAAAAATATTAGTTGCTTTAGAAGGCGGCGATGTTGAGAAAGCTGGTAACGCGGCTGGTGGAAGCCGCTTTCCTGCTTTAACAGCACGATATGATTTTAAAACTACAAATAATAAAGGCCTATTACAGTTACATGGTCTTGCTCATGAAAACCGTGTAGCTCCCAAAGATAGCACTTCTGAAGAAAAATTTGGTTGGGGTGTCGGCATAGGTGGTAAATATGATTTAACGCCTCAAGATAGCTTGGTTGCTAATTATTATCATGTTAAAGGAGATGGCCGCTATTTACTTTATAGCAACTCAGCTTATGCCTATGACACAACAACTCAGGATATTAATTTAGCTGAATTTGATAGTGCAGTTATTGGCTATCAACGTAAATGGAATCCGATCTTACGTTCTACTTTTGCAATAGGCGGTATTCAATATAAAGATGATAGCATCTATGCAAATAGCAATTTAATCAGCACCAGCTATAACAAAGAAATTTATAATGCACTGGTTAACCTAATTTGGAACCCTGTTAAGAACATTGACTTAGGTGCAGAATATACATATGGCCAACGCAAAACATTTGCAAATGATAAAGGCGATTACTCCCGCATAAATTTATTAGCAAAATATAGTTTCTAAAATTTGGATGTAAAAAAAGAGCCTTTCAAAAGGCTCTTTTTTTATTAATGGTATTAGTGCATGGCTTGAATTTTCTGTAAGAAAAGTTTAGCGCGCTCATGACGAGCCTCTAAATTATCAAAAAATTCATTGGTTGGACAATCTTCAAGAATTTTCCCTTCATCCATGAAAATTAAGCGGTTAGATACGCGTTTAGCAAAGCCCATTTCATGGGTCACACACATCATGGTCATACCTTCATGAGCAAGTTGCACCATAACTTCAAGAACTTCACCTACCATTTCAGGGTCGAGTGCCGAAGTAGGTTCATCAAACAACATACAGACTGGGTCCATCGATAATCCGCGAGCAATTGCAACACGTTGCTGCTGCCCACCAGAGAGTTGACCTGGAAATTTATCCTTATGAGCAAGTAACCCAACACGTTCTAAATACTTAAGCCCCTTTTCACGCGCTTCAGCAACTGAACGTTTTAACACCTTCACTTGAGCAATGGTTAAATTTTCCAAAACAGTCATGTGCGGAAAAAGTTCAAAATGCTGGAACACCATTCCTACACGAGAACGGAATTTCGCCAGATCAGTTTTTGGATCTTTTAATGAAACCCCATCAACAATAATGTCACCTTGTTGAAATGGTTCTAACGCATTTACTGTTTTAATGAGCGTTGATTTTCCTGAACCAGATGGTCCACAAACAACAACGACATCACCTTTTTCAATACTCGTCGTGCAATCTGTTAAAACCTGAAAATCACCATACCATTTAGAGATATGTTGGATGTCTATCATTGGCATTTAAAATCTCCAATTAGCGAATGATGGCAATTTTTTTCTGTAAACGTTTGACTAATTGCGATAGCACAAACGAGCTACAGAAATACACCACAGCGACGATTAAGTAGAATGTTGCTTTCGTTTCAGGACCATAGGTATTAGCCAATGTATCTGCACGACCTAAGAAGTCTGGTGCACTAATCACATAAACTAATGACACATCTTGAAAGAGAATAATAGTTTGAGTGAGTAATACTGGGAGCATATTACGGAAGGCCTGTGGTAACACCACATAACGCATAGATTGCCCATAGGTAAACCCTAAAGCGTAGCCTGCATTGACCTGACCTTTTGAAATAGACTGAATACCGGAACGTACAATTTCCGAGAAAAATGCAGCTTCAAAAATAGCAAAAGTCACTACACTCGAAAATAATGGCCCCCAATAAGTATCTGATTGAAACTCAAATATTTTCGGCAACAAAAAATAGAAAATAAAGATGACCTGAATTAATGGGATACCACGAAACAGATCGACATAAAATTTCGCAAAGTTACTTGCAATGGTGCTGTTAGATAAACGCATCATTGCTAATGGAGTTCCAATCAGGATCCCCCCCATCATCGCAAGCACCGTTACTGTAAGCGTGAAGATAAAACCTTCTTTTAATGCAGCAATAACATCAGGGTTATGTAATAGAGAAAAATCCATATTTATTTTCCTCCCGAACCTAAACCTGGTACAGCCATGCGTTTTTCAATCCATGCCATCACAAATTTAATCGTGTAGGTAATGATTAAATAAACCGGCGTAGACAGAATAAGAATGATAATGTCCTGAGAAGTTTCTTCTCGCATGGTTTTGGTATAAGCGAAGAAGTTCAAAACGCTTAGGGCATATAGAACTGCCGAGTTCTTGAAGACGTTCATTGCTTCTGAAGTAATGGTTGGCCATACCGTACGATATGCAACCGGTAAAATCACATAACGATAACTTTGCGCTGTTGTGAAACCCATTGCAGAAGCTGCAAATTTTTGTCCACGAGAAACAGTGTTAATCCCCGCTCTTACATGCTCAGAAACACGTGCTGCGGTATATAAACCCAAAGCAAAAACACCAATAACAGCAGGATGATGATTTAAAATATTTTTCCACCAACCACCTGCTACGACGTCCCCACTTCCGGCACTTAAACTATCTGGTAAGAACTCTGGGAATACAAAAGCCCAGAAGAATAACTGTACAATTAAAGGAATATTGCGGAATATTTCGACATAACAGTTGCCGATAAAAGCAAGCGGTTTATTGGGTAAAGTACGAATTACCCCGAGGAGAGAACCTAATAAAAATGCGATAAGAAAGGCTACAACGGCAGTCCATACCATAGTAAAGACACCAGAACCTAACATTTGTAACCATGTGGGCGCCTCAGAATAGGCATTGTAGCTAGAGCTACCAATGACTTTACAAACTGATTCTGCCCATGCGGCTTTATCGACACCATATTCATTAGACTCCGCACAGAATATAGTCCAGTTTAGCGAGCCGACTGACATGTTTGCCCCTTAAATGAATATCTTAGAAAATAGACCACTTGTGCAAATGAAGTTTTACACTTGCACAAGTAAATTTAGGACAAAAGGATCTGGTTAGATTCCTGCATCTGTTGGGTGAGCTTTAAGTTTTTTGTAAGATGAACTTGGTTGCATGTTCAAATTAGTATTTTTTGGTGGGATTGGTGATAAGAACCATTTCTTATATAAAGCGTCCATTTGACCAGTTTTCCATAAATTATTTACGGTACGGTCAGCAATTGCTTTAAATTTTGGATCATCTTTTGCAATCATGATGCCATAAGGTTCTGATGAAAGTACTGGCCCTACAATTGCGAATGCTTTTGGTGTAGATGACTTGGCAATTAGACCAGCTAAGATATTGTCATCCATTACAAATGCTGCGGCACGACCAGATGCCATCATGGCAAATGAGTCAGAATGGTCTTTACCATAAATGTTTTGTACATTCAGTGACTGACCTTTTTCATTCATTTTAATGTACTTGTCTGATGTTGTACCTTGAGTCGTTACAACTGCTTTACCATTTAAATCAGCTAGACTCTTAATACCAGAGTTGGCTTTAACAGCCATACGCACTTCTGTTGCATAGTAGTTCGTTGAAAAACCAACTTGCTGCTGACGCTGTTTAGAGTTTGTAGTGGTACCACATTCCATATCAATATTGCCGGCTAAAAGCTCAGGAATGCGTGTTGATGAAGTGACTGCCTTGTATTCAACTTTTAAACCAGGCATTTTCAATTCTTTTTTAATATCATTTGCGAACTGGTTACAAATGTCGACTGCATAACCTACTGGTTTACCTCCAACAACGTATGAAATTGGGTCGGATGATTCTCGGTGACCAATAACGATTTTTCCAGTACTTTTAATTTTAGCTAATGTATCTGCTGCCTGAATTTGAGAAGTAGCACCAACCGTACAAAGCATAACTGTTGAAACAATGAGAGAGGTTGCAGAACGTTTCATAAGAACTCCTTGATGATCATTCTCTCTATTTGTCTAAAGAATCATTCTTATAGAGAAATAGAGCGATTTATTATTAAATTGCAATTATCGAGCCAACTTTTCCAAGCAGGACTCCATCCATTTGCTTCACTTATTATTCATCTGTTTCGCAGAATTAATACCTTTAAAACTGCTCACATGTTTCTACTTTAATCTAAGTTTTAATCTTCTGTCTATTATTAAGCTCATCTATTTACACTTAAATGTGGCAATTATTGATTACAATGTAAACACATGCACAATAAAGTGGCTTAAATTTTTCTAAAAACTGTTTTTAGAAAAAGATTACTATCTTGATAAAAAGAAAAATTAAACTTATTAAACAGTTAGGCCGAGGCAGATTATTTTTATAAAAAAGAAGATAAAGCATCAAAATAATATTTATAAATGTTTTAAT